>SKLG01000294.1 GCA_007123335.1 Anaerolineae bacterium
CGACCAGCGACACCCCAAATCCCAGCACAAAGGAACTGAGCACGAACCGCTTGGATCCCGTCCCCTCGCGAATCAACGTCTTGGACAAGTTGCGCAGGCGCTCGGGGAGCTTGAGGCTCATGTCATCGAGCCGTCCCTGTCGCGCCCGGCGATAGTCGACAAAGCTGCCCCAGGCCAGCGCCAGACACAATATGGCGGTCAGGCCATAGATCCATTTGCCGATGATGTCCAGAAAAGGCAGACTCGACAGGAAACGCAAAAAGCCAAAGCCCACGCCCAGATAGGTCAGGAAAACGCCGAGGGTAAAGGCGGCGCCAGTTGCCAACAAGGCCTTGCCGGTGCGCTTGCGCATGGTCAGATACGAGACCAAAAAGATCATCGTGGCAAAGGCGCAGGGATTCACGCCGTCTAGCAGACCAGCGCCAATGACGGTGAGCATGCCGAAGGAGCTGAAACGCTCGACGATGCTCTCCTCCACGGCGTCGCGGTCCTCCTCCCAACCCGTCCAGGGCTCCTCAGCACCGGTGGACAGATATGGATTCAACAATGCCTCGATGGCCGGCACGCGAATCTGGTCGCCGACGAGTGCGCCGCTCCCGATGAATAGCGCCGGAGCCGTGAGCCGCTGGCGCTCGGGCACCGAGGCCCTGGCGCTGAGATACTCGTTCAACGCCGCCTCCTGGCGGACATCAAAACGGTGAATCTGCACCTGCGGATATTTATCGGTGATGTAGCGCATATCGAGTTCGGCGCGATCGCACTCGTCACACCCGGACTGGTAAAAATAGGCGGCATGGATCAAGGCGGCTGGCGCCTGCACGTCCACTACCGTCGGGACACTCGTCGGTGTTGCCGGAGGCGGTGTGCTGGTCGCCGGCGCGGCTGGTGGAGCGGTGAACAGGGCATGAGCCGCATAGTTCACCCCCGGCGCATCAGGATAGTCGACGCCGCCCTGGGCCAAGTATGCCTCCACGGCTTTGGGGAAATCCTCGACGATCTCCTGGCCGCCGATGAACACCTGATCCCCCACCATGAGCATGGGGATGAACCAGCGGTCCCGTGGAACCTCCAGCGCGGTGACGAGAGCATCCCAAGCATCCTGGTTCTTGCCAGCGGTCACGTCCACGATGCGCAGCCTGAGCTGCGGGCCAAACCGCTCCATGATACCCGGCAGCACCTGCTGTTTGGTCATCACGCAGGCGGGGCAGGTATCCGACGACAGCATCACCGCGCGCACGGCGCCAGCATCGCTGGGCGCCACAGCAGGAGCCGGCGGCGTGGCCCCGACAGGAACCTCGGGCACGGCCACGCCCTCTACGGTGGGCAGGGGCACGCCTCCTTGGGCCAGGTAGTGCTCGACGCGCTCACGCAGGTGGTCGCGGATCTCGTCCTCACCCACCAGCGCATCGTCGCCGATGAATATCTCGGGGATCGAGCCGGCGACGACGCCGTATTGTCCTTCCAGGGCGAGCATCAGCTCAAAGCTATCCGCATCAGCGATGTTGCGCACCTCTATCACCAGTCGATCGCCATATTCCGCTTTGAGTGATGCCAGCAGGGTGTCCTGGATCTCGTGACATACGGAGCAGCGAGGGTCAGAGAAATAGTACAGATGCACGGCGCCCGCCGCCGACGAGGGCAGAGCAGCGAGCAAGACGGTCAATATTATGAAGGCCGCCACAAGCGCGCGCACTATTACTGCGCGTCTACGCTGCTCAGCGTCCTTGTTGTGTAGAACCTTGTCGCGAGATGCTCGTTGATTCTTGCCCATATCCCCTCGCTGCCCGATGCTTGTGTACGTTGTGGGTACGATGCGCCAGCCCTCGATGACCGCTGCCTGTACTACCCAGCGGCATATTGGACGTCCGCCTCAAGCAATGCGCCAACCAAACTTTTACAACTGGGAGCAAGACCGATCAAACTTGACAAGTCCCCGATGTTCAGTGTGAGCGCTTGTTGATGTTCTGCTTCTGCTCCTCGATCTCTGAACAACACCCAGAGTGTATAACGATCTTGATCTGAGTGCCAAACTCTTGTTCAGCGCGTGCGAGCAGCCGATTGATGGTTACTCGCCGGGGCAACGCAGAACCGAGAGCCAAGCCTTAACTTGACCCTATGTCCACCTTCCCGAAAGGTGGATTCTGCCGGGATGCAGCTCCTACTCTTGGATCCAGTCAATGATCTCTTTCTTACGTGGCAACCTCCCCGACGACTTGAGCTCCTCATCGATGACCAGCCCCGGCGTGCTGGTGATGGGATAGCTCATAATGCTGTCTATGTCGGTGACCTTGGTGATGGTAGCATCCACCCCCGCCTCGGTCACAGCCTCGCGGGTCAGTTGCTCCAGCCGCCTGCACTTGGGGCAGCCTGTACCCAGAATCTTGATCTCCATAATGCGCCACTCCTTTCTCGTGTGTGTTCATCCAGATGAAAAGGCTTTTAACAATGTCATACACCGGCATCCGCTAGTCGGCGGACACCACCGCCTGGCGCTTTACCTTTACGCTCTGGCGCCGGCTGATCCAGGCCAGGGTCATGGCGAGCAGGCCCAGGCCAATGACCAGGTAGAGCGCCAGCATCCACACGCTTGCACCGTCCACCCAGGCGCCATACGTCAACCCGGCCAATGTACTGAACACCGCCACCCAGCCTACATAGACCCAGGTCTTGCCCTTGCCGATGACGCTGGAGGTGATCAAGATGCTCTGCAGGCTCAGCTCAGGATCGGACATGAGATAGGCCAGCAGCGGGCCGCGGTGCATGCCCAGGCTCAGGAACATGTTGGCGATGGGCACCTCCACCAGGGTGGGAAAGTACATGAACACACCAAAGACCACGCCGACAAAGCTGGCGAACACAGAGTTGCGCCCGGCCAGGGCCTGAATCCATTCCGGCTTGATCAGGCCGCGGATCGCCCCCACGGCAAACACGCCGACGATGAGCAGCGGAAAGATCTGCTTGACAAAGCGCCACGTCTCCCAGAGCCATTCCTGCACTTCGAACGCATCAAAGGACTTGATCGCCACCAGCCCGATGGCAGCCAGACTCAGCGCCACGGCCAACATGCGACCCGTCAGGCGGACAACCAGACCGCTGGCGTTAGGCTCTATTTGCGTCGCAGCTACCATGAGTGTCGCCGCCGTGAGCCCCAGAGCTATCCAGGTCCAGCGATTGAACCCCTCGTCCACGCGGTTCAGGCCGAACCAGGCGCTGACGGCGATGAGCGTCAACAGGCCGATGAGGATGACGCCCTGCACCGTCACCCCCTCCTCACCGAGGCTGGGGTCATGGGGCACCAGACGATCCAGCGTGCCCTGGAACCGCGCCGCGCCCTCGATGGGCAGGGTGACCTGGGCCACGCTGCCGGTAAAGAGGCCTACCTGCAACGTACCGACGATGAGCAGGGACAGCAGCAACAGCATAAAGACCCAGGTACGCCGCTCCAACCGCACGCGGCGCCCAAACGCGCCGTCGTTTTCCTCCGCCCGAGCCTGGTCATCGGCGCGAAAGATGAGCGCCATGATCAGGCCGATGCCGATGCCAAAGAGGATTGAGAGGATGAGGCGGGCGATGGCGATATCCATACCCAAAGCCACACC
>SKLG01000001.1 GCA_007123335.1 Anaerolineae bacterium
CGGGCAGAGGAGATCGTGGCTGGCATCCAGGTCAAGAAATGCCATTGGACGATTGAACACTTACCGGGCATTGGAGGGCGCCTTTTACTTGGCGCGCTATCTTGGGGGCCGCTGACTCGTCATCTCGTCGATCCTCAGCAATACGAGTTTCTCAGGCTGGGAAACGCTTATGTGCGGCCAGGCTATGAACGAGATTGGTTCGCACTCGTTGAGACGGTGCTGGCACAGCATCAATTGGTCTCCGGTATGCTCTTTATGGACGAGCGCAGCCCGGTATATCAGCGGCTGATCTCTGCGGGGCGATTCAGTTGGCTCAATGCGATCACAAGCATCTCTGCTCGTGTGATGGCAGGCTGCAAGAACATCTCGGAAGAAGAAATCGCCGAGATTCGACGTCGGCCTTTATGCTTTCCGCCCACAGAAATGTAGTGGCGCTGATCCCAAGATAACGCTTTGCAGAGCGACGAGAAGTATATATACTCGCGAGCATTCATACAACGATAGGGTTTTTATCGTTCTTGCAGGCATTGGAACGATTCTGTCCGAGTTAATTCGTGTCTCGCCATACGTTTCATCGACATCACATCGAGGACACATGCTAGCCAAGATCACAAGTTGCGCGCTGGTAGGCTTGGAAGGTGTGCTGGTGGACGTCGAGGTCGACGTTCATCCCGGCCTGGTAGGCAAAATCGACATCGTGGGACTGCCCGACGCCGCCATTCACGAATCGCGACAACGGGTGCGCTCCGCGATCCACAATTCTCATCTGGCGTTTCCCCAGAAACGGATCACCATCAACCTGGCGCCCGCCGATCTGCACAAAGAAGGCCCCGCCTATGACCTGCCCATCGCCGTGGGCATTCTGGCCGGGGCCAACCAGATTCCCGCCAATTACCACGACAGCCTGTTCATCGGCGAGCTCTCGCTAGATGGCGGCGTGCGCCACGTGAATGGCATCATCTCCATGGCCTCGGTGGCCCGAGACGAGGGGATCACGGCGCTCTATGTCCCCGCGGTGGACGCCCCCGAGGCGGCGTTGGTGCCGGGATTGACGGTGTATCCGGTGGAGAGCCTGGGGCAACTGGCGATGCATCTGAACAATCTGCTGCCCATCGTGCCGCTGGAAGGCGACGCCGCCGACTCGCTGCCTGCCGAGGCCGAGTATGGCGCCGATTTCGCCGAGGTGCGCGGCCAGGAGCACGTCAAGCGGGCGCTGGAGGTGGCGGCGGCCGGCGGGCACTGCGTGCTCATGGCGGGGCCGCCCGGCTCGGGCAAGACGCTGCTAGCCCGCTCCATGCCATCCATCCTCCCGCAGATGACTATCGACGAGGCGCTGGAGGTGACCAAGGTCTATTCCATCTGCGGCATGTTGCCGCCCGATCAGCCCCTGGTGCGAGCGCGGCCCTTCCGCTCTCCCCACCACACCATCTCCCAGGCCGGTCTCGTGGGCGGTGGCCACTGGCCTCGCCCAGGGGAGATCTCTATGGCCCATCGCGGCGTCCTCTTTTTGGACGAACTGCCCGAATTCGGCATGCGCACGCTGGAGGTTTTGCGCCAGCCGCTGGAGGACAAGGTGGTGACCATCTCGCGGGCCACGGGGTCGCTGATGTTCCCGGCCAACTTTATGTTGATGGCGGCGATGAATCCCTGTCCGTGCGGCTACTATAGCGACGCCCGCCACGAATGCACCTGCTCCCGCGGCATGGTCGAGGGCTACCAGAAGCGCATCTCCGGCCCGCTCATGGATCGCATCGACATCCACGTCGAGGTGCCCCCCGTGGACTATGAAAAGCTCTCCGGCCAGACGACGGCCGAGCCCTCGTCGGCGGTGCGGGCGCGGGTGGAGGCGGCGCGCACCCGGCAGCGAGCGCGGCTCAAGGGCACGCCGCTGCACTGCAACGCGGACATGGGCCCGGCCGAGGTGCGCCAGTTCTGCGCGTTGGACGCGGCGGGGAGGTCGCTGATCAAGGCGGCGATGACGCAGATGGGGCTGAGCGCGCGGGCCTACCACCGCGTGCTCAAGCTGGCGCGGACCATCGCCGATCTGGCGGGGGAGGAGGGGATTCAGGCGCCGCATCTGGCGGAGGCGTTGCAGTATCGGCGCAGGCAAGGGGAGTGAGAAACTTTGACCGCCTCACGGTCAAACGCAGGAAATGGGAGGGTGTTGAAAATCGACCTCCGATTTGCTTTCGGGCGGAGCTTCGAGGAAGATAGAGGCATCGAAGGAGCTTACACGTTCGGAGGTAATCTTGATGCCCCGCAAACCTCGCTACATTGATACCGGCAAGAGCTCATTCTTTGGCGATATGGTCTACCAGCGCATCATCCCCCAAAATCATTTCCTCGTTGCGCTGAATGAGTTGTTCTCTTGGGAGGACATGAGTGCCGAGCTCATCACCGCCTATAAGGGTCGAGGCATCTTGGGACGCCGGCCCTATAATCCGAGCCAGATCTTTAAAATGCTCTTCATCTCCTATCTCTATGGCGTATCCGAGCGCCAGGTAGAAGAGATGGTGAACTTTCACTTGGTGGTCAAATGGTTCGTGGGACTGGCCGTGGATGAGATGGCTCCGGATCATTCCACCCTCACCCGCTTCAAGAATCGATACCTACAAGAGGGTCACTGGGCACTTCTGGAGAATACCTTCTCCCGGATCATTGATCAGGCCAGAGGCTTGGGCCTGGAGATGGGTACGTTGCAGATCGTCGACAGCACGCATACGCAAGCCGATATCAACACGGACAAGGACGACAGGCGGCAGAAACAGGGCAAGCCCTCCCGTGATCGAGATGCGGCCATCGTGAACAAGGGCAAGCGTGAGGTGGTTGAGCCTGACGGGAAACGGGTCAAGAAAGAACTCCGCTACTTGGGCTACAAGACCCATGTTTCGGTGAATGCCCAGACCGGGGTCATAACCAGCTTCACGTGTACGCGCGGGAATCGGGCCGATAACAAAGAGTTCCCCCATCTGCTGACCCAAGACCAAGCCTTGCATCTGCCTACCCAAGCCTACGGTGGTGATGCCGCCTATGACGATACCGACATCTACGTTCGGCTGGTCGATCGGCAGTTGCGCATCGCCATCTGTCTGCGCGACTTCCGTACCCATAAGAAGGATGCCAACAAGGAGCCCTGGATACAGTTGGTCGCCTCCGCCCAGTATCAAGCGGAAAGAGGCCAACGCTATCGCGTGGAACAACCTTTTGGACCTGCCAAGCAGAAACACGGCTTTGGCCGATGTCGTTATCTGGGGTTGCCCAGGTATCGGATCCAGGCGTTTTTCACCTTGCTGGTGGGCAACTGCAAGCGGGTCGTCAAGCGGCTAACGGGAATCACCTTCCGCCCACAAGCCAAAGGACGTCGAGCGGAGGTGTTCGAACCCGTATTCGCGGCGCTTCCGTGGGCGTAGTGCGTCGATAGGGCGAGTGGATGCGCCAAGAGCGGTCCATTGGCTCAAAATGGTACTCATACGCCCTCATAATTGACGAAAGGTGGCCTCTTCTGACCAACGCGACTCAATCGAATCACTGTAATTTGTAAACTCTCCTTGCTGCGAGAGCTATTCTCTCCTTCGCATCTAGATATTCAACACCCTC
>SKLG01000202.1 GCA_007123335.1 Anaerolineae bacterium
CGCAGCGGAAAGCGCACGGTGATGGAGGGATGGGTCAGCTCGGCATAGCCGTCGGTGACGATCTCGTGCTGGCTGATGCCGGTGGAGCAGCGCGGGCACCAGGGCATGACGTCCACGCCGCGATAGATCCAGCCATTCTCCCAGCACTTTTTAAGAAAGGTCCAGATCATGATGTTGTTCTCGTTGGCCATGGTGAAATAGCTCCCGCCCAACTCGGGCATCCCCAGCCGGCCGACGATCTGCTCCACCGTGTCGGTCACCGTCCCCTGCGGCCCCTCGACGGTGACCACCTGGGTCGGGTCCTCGATGAGGCGATCGGCCAGCCAGCGCAGTCGCGCCGGGTCGTTCCAATCCATCCAAAAGCCCAGGCGCATCGACTGCTCGGTCTGCACGGCGGCATAGCGCAGCACTCGCTCCTTGCACTTGACGACAAAGCGGGCCAGGCCATACTCCTCAATATCCTTCTTGGAGTGAAAGCCCAGCTCCTTCTCCACCTCGACCTCGACCCACAGCCCCTGGCAGTCAAAGCCCTGCTGATAGCGCAGCTCGCGGCCGCGCATCGCCCAGTAGCGGTTGAAGAGGTCCTTGTAGGTGCGCCCCCAGCCGTGGTGAACGCCCATGGGGTTGTTGGCCGTGATGGGGCCATCGATAAAGGACCAATGGGGCTGCCCGCGATGCAGCGCCCGCAGCTTTTCAAAGGCGTCGCTCTCTTCCCAAAAGCGCAACACCTCGTGTTCTTGCTCGATAAAGCTCACCTGCGAAGGCACGTCACGAAATGGCATTTTCTCTTCTCCCGCGCATCGATCATGGCTCTGCACCAATAAAAAAACCCCCGCCCCTTCTAGGGACGAGAGTCTGCATATCTCCCGCGGTACCACCCTGCTTGGCGCATGATGCGCCCACTCGCTCACCTACGGGGGACGATCGCCAACGACGGCCCCGATACGTGTGTCCTGCTAACGTTGGACAGGTCCGGGCAAGCCTACTCGGCGCCGATGCGCGTTTGGGTTGCCAGCTCGGGAGGGATTTTCGGCCCCTGGCCACGTGCCCGGATCACACCTGCTCCGGGCTCTCTGCGACGCGCTCTAGAGCGTACTCGTCTCCGTCATCGCTGTTCTGTATGTGGGCACATTATACGTGCGTTGCCCCACAGAGGCAAAACGCGCGCGCATTCAGGTGCCGGGCAGCTCAGAAGCTGCCCGGCACCTTTTACTGGCACGGGTTGCAGGCCAGGCCACACCGTGCCATACTGCGCTGGGCAAAGAAGGCTATCTGTGGAGAGGGACAATGTCAGGAATGGACATGACCGGCGGACAGGCCGTCGTCGCCGCGCTCATCCATGAGGGCGTCAAGACGGTGTTTGGCATCCCGGGGGTGCACACCCTGGATATCTATGATGCGCTCTATGATCGGACGGAGCCGCGCCACATCCTGGCGCGCCACGAGGGCGGGGCGGCGTTCATGGCCGATGGCTATGCCCGCGCCTCGGGCGAGGTGGGCGTGGTGCTCTCCATCACCGGCCCGGGGGTGACCAATGCCTCCACCGCCATGGGCCAGGCCTATGCCGACGGCGTGCCGCTGGTGGTGATCCACAGCGATGTGGATTCGCGCTATCGCGGCAAGGGCGGCCTCCACGAACTCAAGGACCAGCTTGGCATGCTGGCGGCGATCACCAAATGGGGGGCGCGTGCCGAGTCGGTCGCCGATATCCCCGCGCTGATCCACACGGCGTTGGAGCGGGCGCGGGCCGGCTGGCCCGGACCGACCCATGTCGAGGTCCCCCTGGACCTGCTGGGCGATTCGGGGGATGTGCACCTGGCCGAGGTGTCCCCCGTCGTGCCGGCGGGGGCGGAGGAGCACGCCGTGGCTCGCGCCGTGACGCTGCTGGAGGAGAGCCGCCGGCCGCTCATCTATGCTGGCTGGGGCGTCACCGTGGCGGGGGCTCACGCCGAGCTGCGCGCGCTGGCCGAGCGGCTGGGCGCAGCGGTGCTCACCGATCCGGTGGGCAAAGGCGCCTTGCCCGAGGATCATCCCCTCTGCCTGGGTGCGGCGGGGATGGACCGCAAGACCACTGAGGGCCTCGTCTCGGCCGCCGACCTCTGCCTGGCCGTGGGCACCCGCCTGGGCGCCATGGAGACGCGCAGCGGCGAGCTACCGCTGCCCCAGCCCCTCGTGCACATTGACCCCGACCCGGCGACTATCGGCCGCCTCTATCCGACGGAGTTGGGCCTGGTGGGCGATGTCCGCGTCGTGCTGAGACAGCTTTTGGACCGACTCGGCGCCCAGGAACGACCCGGGCTGCGGCAGGAGGTAACCACAGCCAGGGAGCAGGCCCGGCGCACGTTGGCGCTCAAATCGCCCGAAATGGCCAAGGTGTTGGCCGACCTGCGCGCCGGGCTGGGACGCCAGGGCATCCTTAGCCTGGATATGACCCTGCCCGCCTATTGGGCCTCGCGCTATGCGCTGGTGTTCGAGCCGCGCACCCTCCTCAACCCCCACTACTTTATGGCCCTGGGCTATGCCCTGCCGGCGGCCATCGGCGCCAAGCTGGCCCGGCCCGACCGCCCGGTGGCGGTGGTCTGCGGCGATGGCGGGTTCCTGTTCACCGCCCAAGAGCTGGCCACGGCGGCCAAGTACGGCCTCGACCTGACGGTGGTGCTCTTCAACAACGACCAGTACGGCGCCATCCATGGCCATCAGCAGCGGCGTTATGAGGGGCGCACCGTGGCCACCGAGCTGACCAACCCCGATTTCGTCGCCCTGGCCAAGGCCTTTGGCCTGCGCGGCATCCGCCTCGGGTCATCCGCCGAGCTGGGCGACGCCCTGCGCGAGACGATCAATCAGCGCCAACTGGCCCTCATCGAGGTGCCGGCCCACGCGCTGCCCGCGCCCTGGTAGAGGGCCGACACGAAGGAGAGTGTAGCATGAGTCCTTTGGGCGCTGCTGTTATTGGCCTGGGCGTAGGGCGGGTCCACGTCGATGCCTTTGCCCAGCTGGCGGAGAGCGACCTCGTCGCGGTGTGCGACACCAACCCCGAGCGCCTGGCTCCCGTCGCCCAGCGCTATGGCGTGACTGCCTACACCGACGCGGCCCAGCTCCTCGACGACGACCGCGTCGAGGTCATTGCGGTGGCCACGCCTCATCCCTCCCACGCGCCATTGGCCATCGCCGCCATGGAGAGCGGCCGCCACGTCATCGTCGAAAAGCCGATGACGGTGGACTTGGCCGAGGCCGACGCCATGATCGCCTGCGCTCGCCGCACCGGACGCATGCTAGGAGTCATCTTTCAGCGGCGCTTTTGGCCGGCCTCGCTGCGCGGACGGCACGCCATCGCCGAGGGCAAGATCGGCGTGCCGGTGTCGGGCGAGTGCGAGCTTTCCTGGTGGCGCACCGAGGATTACTACCGGCGCGACCCCTGGCGCGGTCGCTGGGACACCGAGGGCGGCGGCGTGCTCTGCAACCAGGGCATTCACGCGCTGGACATGTTCCAGTGGTACATGGGCGAGGTCGAGTCGGTGTGGGCGCGGTGGACGAACCTCACCCATCCCTACATCGAGGTGGAGGACAATGCCGTGGCGGCGGTGGTGTTTC
>SKLG01000396.1 GCA_007123335.1 Anaerolineae bacterium
GTGCTGCTGCTGGATATGGCCATCCACACGTTTGACCAGGCGCGCTTTATCAGCGGCGCCGATCCCCTCTCGGTGTACTGCCACGAGTGGAACCCGCCCGGCTCCTGGTACGACCACGACGCCTCGGCGGTGGCCATCTTTGAGCTCACCGGCGGCGTGGTGCTCACCTATCGCGGGAGCTGGTGCTCTGAGGGCCTTAACACCACCTGGGAGTGCGACTGGCGCGCCATCGGTCAGGGGGGCACGCTGCTGTGGGATGGCGCCGACGACCTGCGCGGCGAGCGGGTGATCGGCGCCGGCGGCTTTCGCTCCGATCTGGCGCCCATCGAGATCCCGCCCCTCGACCCGGCGGCCAAATCGGGCGGCCACGCCGGGGTGATCCGCGAGTTTGTGGATTGCGTGTGCCACGGCGGCGTGCCCGAGACGGCGGCGGCGGACAATATCAAGAGCCTGGCCATGGTCTTTGGCGCCATCGAGAGCGCCGGCAAGGGCTGCGTCGTGCCTATCGAGATCTAGCGTGCAAAGGAGCCTGGTATGACCACAGCACCCCGCTGGCCCATCACGCCCCACGACCGCGACACCCTGCGCCGGCTGGCGGCGCGCCAGGCCGAGATTGCCCAGGAGCCGGTCATGGCCGAGCGACGGCGGCTGTGGATCGCCCACGCCGGCCTGCGCGGCGAGCGGCCCATGATCCTGGCGGAGAACCAGGGTGTGACTGACGAGATCCTGCCGCGCTCGGCCCTCACCTGCGAGCAGCCCTGGGCGCAAGAGGTCGAGTTCGCGCTGCGCATGCGCATCTGGCACCACGAGCACGTGGATGACGACATGGTCGTCGAGCCCTGGCTGGATGTGAAATGGCAGGTCGATCTGGGCGACTATGGCGTGGTTGTCGAAAAGCGCCATGGCGACAACCAACAGCGCCTGGGCAGCTATGTCTGGGACCCGCCCATCAAGGACCTCGATGCCGATCTGGAGAAGCTGCATCCCCGCCGGCCCACGGTGGACCGCGAGGGCACCCTGGCCTGGGTCGATCATCTGGAGCGGCTCCTGGGCGACCTCTTGCCGGTGCGCATCCGTGGCAGCCACTATTGGACCATGGGCCTCACCTGGCCCTGCATCGACCTCATCGGCTTGCAGGGGCTGATGATGGCCATGGTCGATCAACCCGAGGGGCTGCACCGGCTGATGGCCTTTTTGCGCGACGACCACCTGGCGGTGGTGGACTGGCTGGAGGCCGAGGGTCTGTACACGCTGAACAACGAGAACGACTATGTCGGCTCGGGCACCGTCGGCTATACCGACGAGCTTCCCTCCGGCCAGTGGCAGCCCGGCGACCCGGTGCGACCCCGCGATCTGTGGGTGCTCTCGGAATCGCAAGAGACGGTGGGCGTCTCGCCGGCCATGTTCGAGGAGTTTGTTTTTCGCTACCAGTTGCCCATCATCCAGCGCTTTGGGCTGTGCTACTATGGCTGCTGTGAGCCGCTCCACGCCCGCTGGCCCATCCTGCAGCGCATCCCCAACCTGCGGCGGGTGTCGATCTCGCCCTGGTGCGACCAGGCGCTCATGGCCGAGGCCTTGGGTGAACGCTACCTCTTTTGCCGCAAACCGAGTCCGGCGCTCATCTCTGGCGCGGTGTGGGACGAGGCGGCGATCCGCCAGGACCTGGCGCACACCATGGCGGTCACCGGTGGGCGGCACCTCGAGATAGCGATGAAGGACGTGCACACCCTGGCGGACCAGCCCGAGCGCCTTGGGCGTTGGGTGCGGATCGCGCGAGAAGAGACAGCGCGATAGGACATGCGGCGCGATAGGACATGCGGCGCTATAGGCAATGCAGCACTGCGCAGGCGCCCTGGGCGCCTGCGCTATATCTTGTCGGCGACGCGCCGCGCGATCAACACACCGACCAGCGAGGTGATCACGGTCAGGCCGATGAGGACATACACGTCGCTGGCAATGTCCGCCCAGACGGCGTCATGCAGGCTCATGTCCACGATGGGCGCCAGCATATAGTAGGTGGGAAAGAGGCGCGCGATCCAATCGGGGAGGTCTGGAAAGAGGTAAAAGAGGGCCGGCGCATACAGCAGGATGCTCAGCCCCTCGATCACGGCGAACAGCGTGATCGTATTGCCGATGAATAGTCCCATGATGAGGCCCAGCTCCGCGGCCAGCAGAGAACTCAAGGCGATGATGCCGACAACTAACCAGGGCTGCGGGCCAAAGGCCTGGTTGATGGCCAGAATGACGACGCCCATCACGATGCTCACTAGCATCCCGGTGAGGCCCTTGGCCACCAAGACCTCGGTCAAAGATAGAGGGGTGGCAGTCAGCGCCCGTAACTTTTCCCCCTGCTTTTCCTTGACCAACACGGTGGCTGGGATCAGGATGCCGCCATAGATGATCACCATAATCACCACCAGCGGGAACAACCGATCCTCCCAGGGTACCACCTCTCGCTCGATGGGGCGGGTGAGCACCGCCTCGATGGGGACCTCGCGGTCGGCCAGGGCCTGCACCTCGCGATCCAGGGTCGTTGAGAGGAGCGCGCGCTGATTCTCCCGGCTCTCGCCCCAGATGAACACCTCCAGCTCCGGCTCCTCGCCCTCGACCAGCGCCTGGTCCAACCCTTCAGGGAGCACTACGCCCATCTCCAAGTCGCCCCACTCGACGGCCTGACGGAGTGATTCGACATCCTCATACAGAATGAGGTTTATATAGCCCTGTTCGGCCAAGCGCTCCGGCAGCTCGGACGCGCCCAAATCGACCAGGCCCAGCCGCGGGTCGCCGAGAACAGGGCTATCTACCACCGCAGAGATGACCAGAGTGGCAACCAGCGGCACCAGCACGGCAAAGATCAGGATCGCGCCGCGACTGGTGTGCAACACATCCTTGGTGGCCACTGCGGCGGTGCGTCTGAAACTTGATCCAAAGCTCATCGGAATTTACTCTTGAGCACGAGAACCCCCGCCAAACCGAATAGAATGCAAAACCCCAACAAGATGAGAATGTCCTGCCACACATGCCCCCAACCTAGCCCGATATTGGCCGCATGGTGGAGTGCCGGTGACATGTAATGTGTGGGGATCAGCCGCGCCCAACCGGCCATGCTCCCCGGGAAGAGGATATCAAAGGGCGGTGCACTCAGGGGGATCATCAGCGCGAAACCGAGGGCCATCGTGGTGGCTATATCCCAGCCGGGGGCGGCGATCAAAAAGCCGATGCCGGTGACGAGGATGGCGCCCAGTAGCGAGATGGTCAACACGATCAATGTCTGCTGCGCCAACGCCCCGATGATCAGCAGCACCAGGACCACCTGAGCAAACGCCATGAACACGCCGCTGATGCCCTTGGCCACAAAGAAATCGGTAACGCTCATGGGCGTGACCAGCAGGGCGCGGGCGACGCCCGTTTCGATCTCATCGGACAAGAGCACCGCCAGGCCCAGCGTCTCGATCATCAGGATCAGGGTCACGATCAAGGGGATCATCCGGTCGCGCTGAGGGATCGCCTCGCCGGCAAGGTCCGGCCCCAGGACCTCCTCTTGCCGGGAGATCGGTGCGGGCTGTTCCGCCA
>SKLG01000095.1 GCA_007123335.1 Anaerolineae bacterium
CTTCCTGACGATCAACAACGCCTATCTGGAGACGGCGGTGATGTACACCGACGACGTCAGCCTGCTGCTCTGCCGCTGACCCGAAGAACCGCTCAGCAAACGAGAGACGCCCCGGCGGGGCGTCTCTCTGGGACCGGAGCGATGCTCCGGACTGCCGAAAGGGACGCATTCATGCGTATCACTGCCGGATCGGTACGCCACAAATCGGTGTCCATCAGCCATCCGGTCAAGACCGCCTTTGGCGCCATGACCGAGCGCCACGCCGTGATCCTCCTGCTGCACGATGATCAGGGGCATATCGGCGTGGGCGAGAGTTGGGTAAACTTTCCCCTCTGGGCGCCCTGGGCGAGGCGGGCGGCATTCGAGCGCGGGCTGATCCCCTGGATCGTGGGGCTCGAGGTGGAGGATGTGGCGACGACGACGGTCTCTGCCTATCGCGCCTTTCTCGGCCCGGCGCAACAGTCGGGCACGGTGGGGCCGTTGCTCAGCGGGCTGTGCGCCGTCGAGCTGGCGCTGTGGGACCTCATGGCGCAGCGACAGGAGCTGCCGCTGGCCCAGGTATTGTGGGCCAATCCCCGCGAACGGGTCCGCGTCTATGCCAGCGGCATCAACAGCCCCATCCCCTGGGATCTGGTGAACGAGCACCTCGACGCCGGGGTGACGCTGTACAAGCTCAAGTTGGGCTTTGGCGACAAGACCGACCGGCAGAACCTGGACGAGCTGGCCAAGCATCTCCACGGCAAGGCGCTCATCGCCGTCGATGCGAACCGTGGCTGGACGCTGGAACACGCCCAGCGCTGGTTAGAGATCCTGGCCGACTATCACATCGAGTGGCTGGAGGAACCGCTGCGGGTGAACGAGGAGGAGGATTTGCCCCTGCTGCGCGAACGCGACATGGTGTCGCTGGCCGGAGGCGAGAATATCCTCCTGCCCCCAGACGCCCCCCTCGACGCCTTGCTTGACGCCCCGTTTAACGTGTTGCAGCCCGACCTGACCAAGTACGCCTCGCTGAGCGCCGTGCTGCGGGCGGTGCAGTCCCTCGCCTCAGCAGAGCGGTATCTGATCCCCCACTTTTTGGGCTCGGCGCCGGGGGGCGCGGCGTCGCTCCACGTGGCCGCCGGCCTGCCGGTGGGCCTGCTGGAATGGGACATCAACTGGAACCCGCTGCGCACCGAGCTTATGGACCCGCCCTTTAAGATCGTCGAGGGCTGCATCGCTCTGCCCGACCGGCCAGGCATCGGCTGGAGGCTGATGGAGTAGCCTGGAGACGGGGCAATACGCCCCCTTAGTCCGCGCCGTTGGCAGGGGGCGTCCAGCGTTCCGTCCGCTCAAAGCGTGAGACGATCTCGACGGCCTCGATGGCCACGACGAACAGGGCCACCTCGGGGTCGTCGGCGAACCCGCGCAGCGCGGGATGGCGCTCCAGCAGCCGCGCCGTCCAGCCATCGCGCTCGGCGCCCGACGACAGCGGCCTGGCCCGACCGGTGGCGGCCATCACCGAGACTTGGGCGATGGCTTCAGGCTCGCCGTGATGCAGCGGGCGATCGTCGAACACCAGCGCCACCCTCGGGTCGGCGATCAGATGGGCGTGCTTGTGCGTGTCTCGCCGCGTGCTAAACGCCACCTGGGTCAGATCCTCGCTATACGCACAGGCCATCAACGAGCCAAAGGGGCCGTGCTCGCCCTGAGTGCACAGCACTCCAAAAGGGGCGACCGCGTACAGGTCGCGTATCCGCTGCTCTACAGAGGGTCGTGCTGACAATGGCGTCCTCCTCGTCGTACACCAGCTGCCCGGCACCTCTCAGGTGCCGGGCAGCTAACCGGGCAGCTTTTCGTTACAGATCGCGCCCCTTACCCGAATCGCTGATCTGCACCAAATCCTCGGGGTAGGGCTGAAAGAAGGATTGGCCGGCCAGATATTCTTGGCCAAAGCGCACGATCCACGAGCGGACGATGCTGGTCGGCACGCTGAGGGGCACCCGCCCGGCGCGGAAATCCTCCAGCGACTGGAGGAAAAAGTGCTTTTCCGCCGAGGCCAGCTCGTCGAAATAGCCCAGCGCGTGCTGCAGCACATTGATCGCCGGGCCGTGCCCCGCAGGGCGCGCCAGGGCGCCGCTCAGGCCGGCGCGGTAGGCGGCATAGACCTCCTCGTCCGGGCGCCCCCCGTGGTTGGCGACGATGCGCCCCAGATCGCGCATGGCCACCTCGTTATAGGCCATGAGCAGCAGCTTGTGCCGGGTGTGAAAGCGCACCAGCGCGCCCATGGTGCCCACGGCGGCCACGTCGCGCCACTCCCTCAGGGTGAACACCTGGGTCAAATAGGTCTCGCGTAGGCGAAAGTTGGTCAGGCGCCCCTCGTCCTCCTGGGGCGTGTCGGGAAAGCGCTCGGCGACGGCCAGGGCAAAGAGGCCGCTGCCCGTCTTGCGCGGCATGCCCTGGGGCGTGTTGGGGTAGACCTTGACCTCCTTGATGCCGCAGCTCGGCGAGCGGCTCTTGAGCAGGAAGCCCTCCACCTCGGGCAGCCCGCTCAGAAAGCGGTGAGCGAACCCTTGCATCTCGGCGGTCCAGTCGGTGTCGGTGGCCGGCTGGTAGAGACGCGGGGCGCCATCCTCGCCGGCCACCACCCGCACCGGCTCGCGGGGCACGCCCAGGCCGATCTCGACCTCCGGGCACACCGGCAGGAACTCGACATGAGGCTTCATCAACTTGACCACGTCGCTGGCGATGATCATCCCATTCCAGCGGCAATGCTCGAACTCGATGCACTTGCTGACGATGATGCGCGGTTTCTCAAAGGTAAACATATCTGCCGCCCCTTTCGCTATAACACTTGTACAGTTCTATACAGCAACGACAAACCCCTCTCGCGCCACAGCGTCGGCGTAGCGCGTCCCGTCCAGCGCCAGGCCGAACCCCGGCGCCTCGGGGAGCTGCACCATCCCCTCGGCTACGGCATACGCCGAGGCGTCCAGGGCAGGCACATCGGCGTGGTCCCACTCGACCATCTGAAAGCCGTCGATGCTCCCGGCGAGATGCCCGCAGGCATAGTTACCATAGGGCTCGCCATAGTGGTGCGGGGCCGAGCGCACGCCCCAGGCGTCGAGCTGTCCGCCCAGCTCCAGCCAGCGGGAAAAGCCGGGGCGCAGCACGTCGTATTGTACCACATCGATGAGCCCGTCGCGGGCATAGTCGAGCAGATGGGGCGAGGCGTCGCCCTCGCCGTCGGCGATGAGCGTGGCGATTCCCTGCTCGTCCATCCAGCTCTTGAGGGCCTCGTACAGCCGGGGGTCCTCGTGAAAGGCCTCCTCGATCCAATAGAGGCCCACGTCGGCGGTCTCGGCCAGCACGCGTCTGGCCAGGTTTAGGTTGTAGCCGTTGTTGGCGTCGATCATGAGACGGGCGTCGGGGCCGGCGGTCTCGCGCACCGCGCGGATCACGGTGATGTCGCGGCGGGTGCCAGCCTCCAGCGGCATATGCATGGCGCCGCGCCCCACCTTGATTTTAAAATGGCGATGGCCACGGGCCAATCCCTGGCGGACCTCATCGGCCAGCAACGCCGCCGCCGCGCC
>SKLG01000275.1 GCA_007123335.1 Anaerolineae bacterium
GCCGGCGCCCAGGCCGGATGGCGAGTTCTATGGCGAAGCGGCGCGAGGGGTGGAGGCGCTGGAGCGGATGATCATCCGCACGGTGAACATGAATGTGGTGGTCCAGGACACCGACGAGATGTTGACGGCGGTGCGCCAGCTCACAGAGGCCCATGAGGGCTATATCAGCAGCTCGAACCGCTGGATGGTGGGCAATCAGCCCTATGCGCGCATCACCCTCCGCGTGCCCTCGGCGTCGCTGGATGGGGTGATGGATTCGATCCGCGAGCTGACCGTGCGCGTGCAGGAGGAGAACGTCTCCGGCCAGGACGTCACCGAGGAGTATGTGGACCTCAGGGCGCGACTGACAAACATGGAGGCGGCCGAGGAGGAGCTGCGCGCGCTCTTGGTCGAGGTGCGCGAGAATCGCGGCAAGGCCGAGGACATCCTAGCCATCTACCGCCAGCTCACCGAGATTCGCAGCGAGATCGAGTCGCTCAAAGGGCGCATGCAGTATCTGGAGCAGATGACGGCCATGGCCACCCTCAACCTGGAGATCCGCCCGGTGGAGGCGCCGAGGCCCATCGTCGAGCAGGCCACCTGGAGCCCGCTGGTGACCGGCAGCAACGCCTTGCGCGCCTTTGTCGAGGTCACCCGGATATTCGTCGATATGGCCATCTATCTGTTGGTGTTCTCGCCCTTTATCATCCTACCCGTGGTGGTGTTATGGCTGCTGGTGCGTTGGATGCGCCGCCGCCAGGCACGACGGAGCCAGGGCGCCAAGAGCGCCTGAGCGCTTGAGCTACGGCCATCGAAGTGACGAGCCGGGGAGGGTTATGACCCTCGCCGGCTCGCGGCGTCAGCGGCGTGGTGGTTGTCGGGATCGAGGAGCACGGCCCGCGTCGGCGCGCCGTCGGCGCCCACCAGGCGCAGCGGCAGGCAGACCAGGATATACTCCTTGGGCGGCACCCGCGTCAGGTCCAGCCCCTCGAGGATGATCACCCCATGCTCCAGCAGCAACCGATGGACCGGGCCGGCCTCGGCCTCGTAGGGGTCCACCGACAGGGCGTCGATGCCGACGAGGCGCACATCGCAGGCCAGCAGGTATTCGGCGGCGTCCAGGGCCAACGCCACATACTGGGGCGAAAAGGCGCGCCGGCGCAACAGGTTGCGATCCGAGTTGGCGGTGCGCAACAGCAGGCGCGGCGTCGACGAAGAGACTCCGGCGACGCGGAGGTGTTCGGCGGTGATCTGTCCGTTGGCGTGGCCATCCTGGGCCGCCACATGGGGCAGGTGCAGCACTCGCGCCGGGCCGATGAGCTGCGCCAGGGGCAACCCGTCCACGCCTCTGCCGCCCGGCAGCAGGTGGCGCGGCGCGTCGACGTGGGTGCCGCTGTGGGTGCCCAGCGTCAGCCGCGAGACGACGGCGCTCCCCTCCCCCTCCCGAAGGTCCCCTGACGTGCATATCGTCTCTGCGAGGCGCTTCGCTGAGGGACCTTCGGGAGGGGGCGTCAGAGGTTCCAGCGTCACCGGCGGATCGCCGGGCCAGGTGGCCATCCCTGCATAGAGCGGTAGTGAGATGTCGTACCAGCGCATGAGGCTATTTCCCCTTTGCGACTGCCCAGGTGCCGGGCACCTTCCGAGGTGCCCGGCACCTCAATCGAGCCAGGCGCCAACCAGGTGCCGGGCACCTTCTGGGGTGCCCGGCACCTCAATCGAGCAAGGTGCCAGTCAGGTGCCGGGCACTTTCTAAAGTGCCCGACACCTTAATCGATCAAGCGCAGCGCCTCCTCCAACTCGCTGAGCATCATCGCCGTCGCCCCCCAGATGATGTGCCCGTTATACCAGTAATGGGGCACGGTCATGATGCGCCCCCGCCATACCCAGTCCTCCTCGCGCCTGGTGGCGGGATCGACGAGGGCATCCAGCGCCATCTCGATGACCTCGGCCACCTCCTCCTCGTGGATGACGAAATGGGGCCGCGAGGCGGTATAGCCCACGAACGGACTCACCCTAAAGTGGCTGCGCGAGATATAGAGATCGCTCAGGCGGCCGATATATTCCACGGTGTCGGGCGCCACGCCTATCTCCTCGTGGGCCTCGCGCAGCGCCGTATCCCACAAGGTGGCGTCGTCCTCCTCGCGAGAGCCGCCGGGCAGCGAAATCTGCCCCTTGTGGTCGAGGACGCGCTCGGTGCGCTTGGTCAGCAGCAGGAACAGCCGCCCGTCGCGGGGGAAGAGCAGCATGAGCACGGCGGCGATGCGCGGCGGCCCGCTATGCCCCAGCTCCTCCGGCGAGGAGCGCGGGCGGGCAGCCATGCGCAACTGCGCCGCGCCCCCCGGCAGGGGCCGGGCCAGTGCGCGGCGCACATCATCCAGGGTCAGGAGGCTATCCATGGGCATCCTGTCATCGCGTGATGCCCTTATTCTATAGGCAGGCCCGGTGGGGTCAAACGGCTGCCCATAGCAGAAACGCACGGATACGCATGAACTCGTTTATATAGTATTTTATATCCTTAACTTTCAAAAGGGGGAATCGGAGCTAAGCGGCTCCGAACCGGTTAGAACAATCGTTACCTCCTCAGAGTGCTGAAAGGGGGCGAGGAGTCCGCGACTACTCCTAATGTAAATTCTACGGAGAGAGAATAAGTGGCAAGAATATCTGCCACCCTTTAGGACAGTAGTACTGCGTCCCGTTGACTATAACAATACTGTTTATCCAGGATTGAAAGACAGCATCGTCCGGCTCACATAGACCTGTCATATGAAATCGGAATACGATCAGCTCTAGATTCGTTAGGGTGTGAGGAAGCGGGCCACTTAAGGGATTATCGTGCAGCATTAGATAATCCAGATAGATCAGATTACCCAATTCGGATGGGACCCACCCACTCAACTGATTGTTGGAGAGGTCGAGCGACTCCAGGTTGACCATATTACCTATCTCTGGAGGGATGGCCCCGCTCAATTGATTGTTGTCGAGGCGCATCCCGAACACACGATTCAGATTGCCTATCTCTGGAGGAATAGGACCTTCTAGGTAATTTTCGTTCAAGTATAGAGTCTGTAGGTTAACCAGGTTGCCCAATTCTGGCGGAATGGCCCCACTTAGTTGGTTTGCATATAGATTCAGGTACTGCAAGTCTGTCAGATTGCCTAACTCCGGAGGGATCGATCCGCTTAGTTGGCTGCCTTCCAGAGTTAACCTCTCTAATCTGATCAGATTGCCTAGCTCCGGAGGGATCGGTCCACTTAGTTGGTTTCCCAGAGACAGCATCTGTAAGTTGCCCAAGTTGCCCAACTCTGGCGGAATGGTCCCGCTCAGTCGGTTGCCAGAGAGGCTGAGAACCCTAATGCGACCGTCGGTACAGAATACACCGTGTAGCCTGCAAGGCTCATTCGTAGGCAGGTCCCATTTTATTCTCCAGTTAGCTCCATTGGTGCTTTCATACAAGACGACCAGCGCCGGTGATGTCCCTATACTCCTGTAAAAACGGACGGCGTGAGGTAGAATGGCTGTGCTGAGCAGCCGCCATATCCGCCCGGAGGGGCAGAAAGGAACCTCACGCCATGGAGAGAATACCAC
>SKLG01000485.1 GCA_007123335.1 Anaerolineae bacterium
CACATAGTGGCAATCGCCCGGCGGGCAGGCCCCCATAAAGACCCCGTCGGCGCCGTTGAAAAAGGCCCACAGAACGTGGATGAGATCGAAACGAGCCGAGCAACGCGTGCGGATGAGGCGCGTCTCCACCGGATAGCTCAGCTTTTTGGCCCCGGCCAACTCGGCGGCGGCGTGACCGCTCCATTCACAGCCCAGGACCAGGATATGCGGCCGGCCATTCTGTGTCGCTAACGCAGACTCGATCTGGGCAAACATTTGCAGATCGCCATCAACCGGCTGGCTGATGGCCTTGACCGGGCAGACGACGACGCAGTTGCCGCAACCTGTGCATAGTAGAGGGTTGATCTCGGAGAGGTCCAGTTCGCCGTCCCGATCGTGCATCGAGATCGCGCCAAAGGGACAAACCTTGACGCAGTTGCCACAACCTGTACAGAGATCCTCATCCACGGCGGCGACGGGCGCGTGGTTGCTGACTTGGCCCGCTCGCAGGTGACGCAGCGCTTTGAACGCGGCGTTGGTGGCCTGGAACTCGGCCTCGGCCCAGGTCGTCGGATGATGCGCCGCGCCACAGACATAGATGCCCCGCTCGGCATGAACCTGTGGGCGCAGGCGATGACGCACCTCGGGGAAAAAGCCGTTCTCATCCTGAGCGATGCCCAACATATAGGCCACCGTCCCCGCATCAGGCTGTGGGAGCAGCGGGCTGGCCAGGACAACGCGGTCGTAGGGCAGCCGGAGGGTTGCACCGTTCGGCCCATCATGGATCTCTACCGCTTCTTCGGTCACCCGCATGGGAACGCCGGGCAAAGCGTTCGGCGTGTAGCGGACAAACTCGACGCCGGCCCGCACCGCTTTCATCACCAGCTCTTTCTGCCCATCCTCATCCGGCAGATGCAGGTCGCGGTGCAGGATGGTGACCTTGGTCTGAGGGTTGGCCGCCTTGACCTCGATGGCCTGTTTCAGCGCCGTCAGACAACAGACATGGGAACAATAAGGAACAGCCTGATCGCGTTGCCCGGCGCAAAGGATCATGACGACGTCACCCATCGCACCATCGGACGCCATGTCGCCCAGCTCGCGCTCGAACTCGAGTTGGGTCACGATCCGCCGGCCGTCGTAGCGGAACTGGCCCCTTGGCGTTAGAGCGTGCGCGCCGGTGGCGACGATGATGGCGCCGACCTCAAAGGGCTCGCCGGCCCCCTGGACGTCGATGATGTAATGCCCAGCTGTCCCCGAAACCTGCGTCACCCGGCTCCCCAGCAATACGTCGATCTCTGGGTGACCCATCACCGCCTCGACCTTGTCAGCTACCAGCTCGGCGACATTGTGCCCATTGGGATAGAGGGTGTGGACATGGCGCAGGATTCCGCCCAACGCCGCTTCGCGCTCGACCAGCTTGACCGGCTGACCGGCGCTGGCCAGCGTCAGGGCGGCGGTCATCCCCGCCACGCCTCCGCCGATGACCAACGCCCCCGGTACGACCTCCGCGCTGACCGGGGGGAAGGCTCGACGCAGAGCGAGCTGGGCCGCCCCCATCTGGATCAGATCGAGCGCCTTGCGCGTGGCCAGTTGAGGCTCATCCGGGTGCACCCAGGCGCACCCCTCGCGGATGTCCACCAACTCGAACAGGTCACCGCTCAGGCCCGCTTGCTCACAAGCGCCCCGGAAGCGCGGCGCCAATGTGCGGGGGGTGCAGCCGGCGACGAGGACGCGATCAAGCCCCTCCTCGGCGATGGCCGACTGGATGACGGCCATCCCGTCGGGGGAGCATGGATAGCCCAGCCGCCGGGCGATGGCCACGCCGGATAGGGCACGGGCCTCTCTCTCCAGGGCGTCCACATCCAAGAGGGAGGCGATCTGGTCGCCACAGTCACAGATGAACACGCCTAGTCTGACGTCGCTCATGGCCGAGTCTCCTCTGCCAGCGATGATGCATCATCGACGACCTGCGGGTCCAGAGCCTGATGGCCACAGACTCGGCAATCCACTTCTTCGAACTCGCCCCAAGGATGAACCGTTCGCGTGCCGCCGGTGATATCGGCCAGCGTGATGGCCCCGGTGGGGCAGACCAGCACGCAGGTGCCACACTCGATGCAGACGTTGGAGGCGATGCGGAACGGTGGGCCGACCTTGGACGCGATACCCCGATTCGAGAAGCCGATGGCGCCGACGCCGACGATCTCGCGGCACGCTCGCACACATAGGCCGCATAGGATGCAATCGTTGGGCTCCATCGTAAAGCGCGGAGCGGTCACGCCCAGCTCATCGGCCATGGCACGGATCAGGGGAATATGCGCCGCCGTGGCCATCAGCAGCTCGATGGTCATGCGCCGCGATCGGTTCACCTTCTCCGAGTTGGTGCGCACGATCATCCCCTCCTCGCACGGATAGGCGCACGAGGGGATCAATTGTCCTCCGCGACGATTCTCCAGCTCGACGACGCACATGCGGCAGGCGGAATAGGGCGCCAGCGCCTCGTGGTAGCAGAGGGTGGGGATGGGGATCTGATGTTGTCGCGCCGCGTCCAGGATGGTGCGGCCCTCTTGGACCTGAACCTCCTGGTCGTCTATCGTCAACGTGATCATGCGCCCCTCCCCTCGCCTGCGCTCAGGGCATGCTCCTCAGCGACCAACAGCCGTTCCGCGACCGATTCATGAGCCAGCCCCATCGTCTCCAGCCACTCCAGATCACAGCGCAGACAGCGCTTGCATTCCTCCTGGATGGTGTTTTCGTCAAACAAGAGCTCTACCTCGTGGAAGTTGCCGCAACGCGCCTCGACGGGGATCTCTTGTGTCTGCGGGCGCGTGGCCTCGGCGTACTCCTCCGGGTCGAAACAGGATTCCACGATCTCATAGCCGGGCCTGACCGCAACCACATCCGCCCTGCCAGTGCGCAAATAGTGGGCCACGGCGTCGGCCACGCGGTTGCCCTGCCCCACGGCCTCGGCCACAGTTGCCGGACCCAGGGCAAAATCGCCGGCGGCAAAGACGCCGGGACGGGTCGTCGCCAGGCCGTCGTTCACCACACAGGCCCCGCCGCGCCCGACCTCGATGGCGGCATCGCCGCCATTCCAGAACAGATCCGGCTCCTGGCCAATGGCCGGGATGAGCACGTCCACCTCCAGGGTGAACTCGGAGCCAGGGATCGACACCGGACGGCGACGTCCGCCGTTATCGAAATCGCCGAGCTCCTGGCGCACCAACTCGATGCCAGCCACCCTATCGTTGCCCAGCACGCGGCTGGGATTGCTCAAAAAGTGGAACTGGACGCCCTCTTTTTCAGCCCCTTTGATCTCGTCGGCATGGGCGGGCATGTCGGCCCTGCTGCGGCGATAGATCAGATGCACCTCGTCGGCCCCCAGTCGCCATGCCGAGCGCACGGCGTCGATGGCCACATCGCCGCCGCCGACGACGGCCACTCGCTTGCCGTGCAGATCGGGAGCGCGGCCCAGCGCAATGTCGCACAGGAACTCGGTGCCGTGGTACACGCCTTCCATCTCTTCGCCCTGCACGCCCAACGTGCGGCTCTTGTGGGCGCCGATGGCCAGGA
>SKLG01000285.1 GCA_007123335.1 Anaerolineae bacterium
GCACGCCGGCCCGCCATAAAAGCGCTGAGCGGCGACGGCATTCACCACCCGATCGGCGCCCACGTCGCGCGGGCTCTCGTAGCGGATATCCACCCCCGTCTTGACGCCCCCGCCCACCACCAGCGTCTCCACGCCCACATAGGCGTCGAGCATCTCCTGCAGGATCTCGGTGAGCGGCGGCACGACGCTGGACATGCAGATGCCGTCGATGGTGGCGACGTCAAACCCCTTGTGAGCCAGCATGCTCATGAACAGCAGCCCATACTCGTCGGGCATTTTCGCGTGGTTGGTGCTAATGCGCCATTGCCCTACCAAGTCGTTCCCATTGTACAAGCCAAAGACGATATTCGTATTGCCAATATCAATCGCAAGCAGCATAGACAGTTACCTCCTGGGGGAGCGGGTCTCTGACCCGCTCCGAATCCGCCAACGACATCCTGCACTCGATCTAGGGGCGCGAGTCCCCAGACCCGCTCCAAATCCACCGACGACACTTTGCCCAATCTAGGGGCGCGGGTCTCTGACCCGCTCTTCCTCCAACACCACATTGTCAATAAGACGCGTATTGCCCACCCAAGCCGCCAACGAAAGCAGCGCCCCTGAGAAGCGGGTCGGAGACCCGCGCCCCAGCTCCTCCAGCGTGTCCGGGTGGGCGCAAGAGACGTAATCCAGGCGGGCCAGCGGCTCGCCGGCCACCCGATCGGCCACGATCTGGCGCAATTTCTCGGCATCGCACTCGCCGGCGTCGAACGCAGCCCGCGCAGCGGCGAGCCCGCGATACAACACCGTCGCCGCCTCACGCTCCTGGGGGCTGAGATAGGCGTTGCGGCTGGACATGGCCAAGCCATCGGCCTCGCGCACGGTGGGGCAGACGACGATCTCGATGGGATAGCTCAGGTCCCGCGCCATCTGGCGGATCACGACGACCTGTTGCGCGTCCTTTTGACCAAAGTAGGCGCGCTGGGGCCGCACCCCGTTAAAGAGCTTGGCCACCACCGTCGCCACGCCGCGAAAGTGGCCGGGCCGCCTCTCGCCCTCCAAGCGCTTGGTGACCTCTTCAACCGTCACCCAGGTCTGAAAGCCGGGAGGATACATCACCTCGGGCGTGGGCGTCCACACCAGATCCACGCCCGCCGCTTCAAAGGCGCCCAGATCCCCATCCAGGTTGCGGGGATAGCTGGACAGGTCCTCGCTGGGGCCGAATTGGGTGGGGTTGACAAAGATGCTGGCCGCCACCGTTGCGCATTCGTCGCGGGCGCGGCGCACCAGCGAAAGATGCCCCTTGTGCAAATAGCCCATGGTGGGCACCAGTCCCACAGGGGCGGCGAGCGCCTCCCGGGCTGTGGCCAGCTCGGCGAGGGTGGTGACGATCTGCATGGCTATTCCGCCTCCTTTTTAAGCGCCTTGACCAACATCCACAGCAGGCGATTCACCGGCGTGGGCACGGCGTGTCGCTCACCATAGGCCGCGATGGCGCCGCAGATGGCATCGATCTCGGTGGGCGCGCCGCGCATGACGTCTTGCAGCATGGAGGAATGGTTGGACGCGGTGTGCTGCGCCACCCATCGCGCAACCTGGATGGGGTCGTCGGAGAGGCGCATGCCGACGGCCTCGGCTACGGCGGCGGCTTCTAGCGCGGCCTCGGCCATCAGCTCGCCGGCGGAGGGCCGCTCCAACAGCTCGCCATTGGGGATGCGCAGCAGGGCGGTCAACGGGTTGATCGCCGCATTGATCACCAGCTTGTGCCACAACAGGGCGTCGGCATCGGGCACGATCTCGACAGGGAACAAACTCGCCCGCAGCAGCTCCTCAAGCGACTCCAGGGGCGCGGAAGGCGGGTGAGACACCCGCGCCCCTAGAGAAATCACGCCATCGCCGCCGGCGCGCACGTGGCCCGGCCCGAGGAGCGTCGCGCCAAAGGTGGTCACGCCCAGGGCCACCCGCTCCTCGCCCAACAACCGCGCCAGCTCCTCGCGGTTGCCCAGGCCATTCTGCAGCGTGGTCGCCAGCCCCTCCGGAGCCAGGCAGTGGGCGAGCTGCATGGCGGCGCGGGGCGTCTGCCACGCCTTGACCAACACCAGGGCCAGCCGCGCGCCACGGCAGTCGGCGGGGTCGTCGGTGGCGCGCACTGGGTAGGTGCGCTCGCTGCCGTCGCGCTCCACCAGGCGAACGCCCTGGCCGTTCAAGGCGTCCAGGCTGGCCCTCCAGGTGCCGAGCATGGTCACCCGGGTGCCCACGGCGGCCAAGCGTGCACCAAAGAGGCAGGCCATGGCGCCTGTACCCACAATCAGACAGTCGGCCATATTCCCCAATCCGAGTTCTTGATGAGGCGCCTTGTGCGGTGGCCTGATCTCCCTTGGCCTCACCCAGGGTGAGGGCCTCACTCGGAGTGAGGACGCCAAGGTAGAGCAGGAGGGATGACCGCACAATGGGTCTGAGACAAAGATGCTTGTCGGCAGGGGGACGCACTACGGCCAGCGCACAGGAACGACGGGGCAGGCGCCCCATCAGCGGACGATCCGTCCGTCCTATCGTCTCGGTCGCGGTGCGATCCAAGCGACATTGATTCGGTACAACGATGCAACCCTTGGCGCCATATACCGGTCGCCAGTGTTTCTATTGTAGTCGGATGGTCCGCTCGTGCAAGTGCGCCGTCCCTGAATGCCCAGCCTCCCCTTTTGAGGGAGCATGCGCTTGAGGCGCCCTACCACGGGTGGTATAATCCTGCCCGAGCCACCGTGACAATGCCATCGCAGAAAGGAAGATCCATGTCCAAGAGATTTCGGGTGCTACGTTTTGTCGCCTTCCTCTACAAGCTGATTGCCTGGATCGTGGTCGTTATCGCCGCGCTCGGGGCCATTATGACCATCGTCATCGGCGCCCTACAGGGCCGCGCCGGCGCCGTCAGCCCCTTGTTGGCGCCTATTCCCCTGGCGGGCCAGGCCAGCGGCCTGTTGGCGGGTCTGGTGCTCGGCGTGGGCATCCTGATCGTCGGGTTGATCCAGTTCGTGTTCATCTATGCGGTGGGCGAGGCCATTTTGCTTGCCCTGGCCATCGAGGACAACACGCGCAAGTCGGCGTATTACCTGAGCGGCGAGGGCGCCATTCCACCGCCGCCCCCCGGTGTGTCCTGGGAGCCTACAGGCCCCGATGACGCGGGCGCTTAGCGTGACGCTTTGAGCGTGGCGCCTAGCGTGATGCTTGTCGCGGCGCCTATCGCCAGCAGCGCGGCTTGCAAATGAGTTCGAGCACGCGCAGATCAAAAAAGTCCTGGGCGTTGGCGGCAGCGATGACGGCGGCGGCATCGGCGCCTCGGCCGGTGCCGCCAATAGCGATGATCTCCTCGCCGGCGGGCACCAGGCCGGCGTCGGCGGCCATGACGGTGATCTCGCAGGCCACCTTGACCCCCTGGCAAAAGGTGCGCAGGGTAAAGGCCATGATCTCGTCGATCTGGTAGGTGCCGAGCTTGCGCCGCACGGCGCGGCCCACGCCACCCAGGGCGTGCTGGCAGGTCAGAATGGTTCCGCCGGCGGCCTCGATGCGCTGGC
>SKLG01000291.1 GCA_007123335.1 Anaerolineae bacterium
ATGCGCGCCAACAGCTCGGCCTTGATCGCTTGCGCCTCGGGTTGGGCGATCAAGTTGCGCAGCTCGTAGGGATCGTCGATCAGGTCGTAAAGCTCGCCGCGATCGCAGCGGTTATACACCAATTTGTGCATGCGCGTGCGCACAAACCGCAGCGGCGCAGGCAAAATATGGTCGTGAAAGGAGCCATAGACGCTGTCGCGCCCGATGGACGCCTGGCGGCCCAAGGCCAGCCCGAGGAGGCTGGTGCTGGACGCCGCCCCATCGTGGGACACGACCGGCGGCTCGCGGCCGGCGATCTCCAGGATGGTGGCATAGAGATCGTGCAGGTAGACAAACTCGTCGCTGGCGTTACTTATAGCACCAGCGCTGTAATCAGCGCCAGAGTCGAGATCATCGATCTCCTCGCGCTCGGGGTGGGCGATGATCAGTGGAATACGCCAGCTCTCCTCGTAAGCAAAAGGCCCCTTTTCGATGAGCCGATGGGCGCCCATCTGATCGCCGTGGTCGGTGGTATAGACCACGACGGTGTCCTCGGCCAGGCCCAGGCGCTCCAGCTCGCCCAGCAAGCGGCCCACCAGATCGTCGATCAGGGTGCAATAACCCCAGTAGCGGGCGATGATCTCCTGCCAGCCCGCCCAGTCGGTGTGGCTCAAGCCCCAGTAGCGCTCATAGAGGTCGTGGGCCGCCGGCTTGTTCGCCCAGGTCTCGGCAAAGCTCGGCTCATAGGGCACACTGGCCGGATCGTACATCGAGTAGTAGGGCTCGGGGATCAAGCAAGGCGTGTGCGGCCCCCAAAAGTTGGCCCACAGGAAAAAGGGCTGGCCGGTCTCGCGGGTGGTCTGGGCAAAGTCGCGCAGCAACTCTGCCGTATACTCGGCGACCATCGTCTCGATGTTGCTCTCGATGTCGCCCGATTGGAGGGCGTACATCTCTTGCGCCTTCACCGCCGAGCTGTCGCCATAGTAGGCCTCCAACACCTTGGGCGGCTCGAGGCCCCGATCGCGCAGGTATTGGGCATAGTGGGGTGGCGCGTGACGGTGCGGCCCGCCAAACTGCAACCCCTCAACCAGTCCGTCGCCGATGGGATAGCCATAGTCGGGAAAGTCGTGGCCCGCAAAGCCATAATCGCTGGGGTTCAGCGGCTTGTCCACATGCCACTTGCCGGCGTAGCCGAGCTGATAGCCTGCGCCGGTCAACTCGCTCGCCAGGTTGGGCGCCTCCGGGTTCACCCGCCCGCCGTTGGCCAGCACGCCGTTCTGGTGCGGATAGAGCCCGGTGAAGAGCGACGCCCGCGACGGCGAGCAGGGGCTGGTGGCAGTGTAGGCGGCGTCAAAGCGCACCCCGCGAGCGGCCAAGCTGTCTATATGCGGCGTGCTCGGGCCGCTAGCGCACTCGGCCGCGCCGCGATAGCTGTTCAGGGTGTCCCAGCGCTGCTGGTCGGTCATGATCAGCAGGATGTTCTTTTTGCCGTTCGTCATGGTCATTCCTGTCTATACCTCCACCGCCGATAGATCGGGGCGATCGTCGGTCCACACCACCCACTTGTCCCGCTCGCTCAGGGCGATGGCTCGACGCAAGAGCGCCTCTGCGTCGCGGTGCACGCCATGCCCGGCCAGCAGCCAATCCGCCGGGGGCGTCAGCGCGGCGAGTTTCTTCAGGCTCTGTAGCACCTGCGCTTGGTCAAAGCCCTCCGCGCCACACCAGCCCAGCCCGCCGTCGATCTGTATCAGGTCGCCGGTAAAGAGGCAGACGCGGTCATCTACCGTCAGGCGATAGCTCACCGATCCCGGCGTGTGGCCGGGGGTCATAATCGCCTCGGGCTGAAACTCGCCCAGATCGAGAACTTCATCGTGGTGTAAGAGGAAATCGGCGTCCTCCTCCGAGTCGAGATGCTCGGCGGCATAGACCGAACTGACGGTCAGCGCCCCGCCATGCTCAAACTCGACCAGCCCGCGAGCGTGATCGCCGTGTCCATGGGTCAGCAGGACGTGGGTGATGATCATCTCCGGAGAGCCATGCAGATCCAGGGTGGCGCGCACATAGGGCCACAGATGGCCGCCGCCGGCGTCCACCGCCAGCGCCGAATCCTGGCCGATGATGAGGTACACGTGGCAGTCGCTGGAGAACGCCTTGGGGTCGAGGCGCTCCTGCCCCACCACAAAGAGATGGTCCGATAATTGCTCGCAGAACAGGCGCAGATAGGGCATGATCGCTCTCCTTCACCCCGGCCCCGGGGCGCATTTGGGATATGTCTGACGCGGCTCGGGCTAGAGCGCGTGCTCGGTGCGCTGCAGGATGGATCGGCGCAGCTCGTCGCTCAGATTGCGCCAATACTCGGAATAGCCGCCTACCCTCACGATGAGGTCGCCGTGGCGCTCGGGGTGGGCCACGGCGTCGTGCAGCGTCTCCTGATCCACCACCGTGATCTGGAGCTGCAACCCACCCAGGCGAAAATAGGTGCGAACCAGGTCGCGGAGGGTGGTGCGATTCTCGCCATGGAACATGGTCGGGGCTACCCGGATGTTGGTCACCAGCGTGCCCGGCGCCAGTGGCTGGGGCAAGCTCGCCGTCGAGCGCAGCAGCGCCGTGGGGCCGTGGCGGTCGCGCCCTTGCACCGCGCCGATGGAATCGGCGATGGGCTCGCTGGCCCGGCGGCCGTCGGGCGTGGCCGGCACCGGCTCGCCGGCGCGGGCGTAAGTGGTGAACATCAGACAGCCGGGGATAAAGCGCCCCCCGCGCCAGGGCGCATAACGGCGCAGCGCGACAAACACGGCTTGGGCGATATCGCGGGCCAGCGCATCCACGGCGGGCTCGTCGTTGCCATAGCGCGGGCAGGCCGCCAGCCGTCGTTGCAGCGCCTCATAGCCCTGAAAGTCGGCGCGCAGGGCGTCGAGCAGCTCCTGGGCCGCGACCTCGCCCCGCTCAAAGACGGTCTCGCGCATGGCGGCCAGCGCGTCGGCGACGTTGCCCAGCCCGCCAACGTTGACCACGCTCCAGTTGTAACGGGCGCCGCCGGCGTTGTACTCGACAGCGGCATCGAGGCAGTCATCGATGAGCAACGTGCGGATGGGCTGGGGCTGAAAGCGGGCGTGAAGCTCTTGGGCCTCGCTCACCTGTCGCGCCAGCCGGGCCACCGTCGCCTCCAGGTCGTCGATAAAGGCGGCCACAAGCGCGTCGAAAGAGGGCGCGGCAGTGAGTGCCCGTTCCAGTGTTTGAGCAAGGATCAGCGGCAGGTTCAGCCCGGCATCCAGCGAGCCGACGTTGGAGCAGCCGTGCACCATCAGCTCGGTGCAGCCGCCAAAGGCGAAATCGGCCAGATCATCGTGGCGCACGTTCAGATGGGCGTCGCGAATGGCTTGCAGATAGAGCGCTTCGTTGTAGAGGGCCGGCAGCCCGCAGCCGCTGGCGATGCTGTCCAGCGCCGCGTCCCAGGCCTCGTCGGAGAGGTCCTCGCGCACGCGCAGCGCCAGGTTGGGCCGACGGCGGCCCCGCGCCGCCTCCAGGCACACGCGGGTCAGGGTGTTCTCCGCCGACGAGCCATCGG
>SKLG01000400.1 GCA_007123335.1 Anaerolineae bacterium
GATCGCCCGCCAGGCCGTCGTCCGCGAGCATGACCGCCCATTCGGAGAGCATCCCCAAAACGCGGGGACCGTTCACCGAACAGCAGTTCAGCTCCGAGCTGCCCTCGCGGGCCTGAAAGACGATGTCGTGGGCCGAGGCACGGCGCACGCCGTCCATGGGGGTGTTGTAGGTCCACCAGCGCCCAGAGGGCGACTGAGCGCCCAGGGCGGCGTTGTAGAAGGAGCGCTCCAGCTCGTCAGCCACCGCCGCCTCGCCCGTAAGGCGCAGCATGTCCACCGACAGAACCATCCAGGACACCGTGCAGCACGTCTCGATGGCCCCCGGATCATAAGGGTTGCCGGTGGCCTTTTCGCCCGAGGTAAAGCCGCCGGTGTTGTGGATATCCGTGGGCAGGATGCTGCGCCAGATCTGCTCGAACGCCTGCCGATAACGCGCCTCCCCGGTGATCTCATAGAGCGAGAGGATGGCCTGAATATCGTGCAGGCTCTCCCAGCGGGGCTTGGGCGTCTGGTAAAAAGGCACGTCGGCCAGCGCCTGCCGCACGTAATCGCCGGCTGGCGGCGTCTCCCAGTCGCGCTCGATCTCGCGCACCAATCGCAGGTAGCGCGGCTCGCCGGTCTGCTGATAGAGCCAGGCCAGACCGTGGGCGACGGCCAGATTCATCTCCTCGGCGCCGGCGTCGATGGGGCGCTCGTCGCTCTCCAAAAAGCGGGCGCAGAGATGATCGGCGGCGCGGACACAAGCCTGCAACGCTGGCTCGTAGCCGAACTCGCGGTGATAGAGCATCAGGCCGAGCATGGCGTGATAGTGGCCCCACAGATCCCACAGGTGGCTCTTGCCATTGGCCGTTCGCCCGGTCAGCCGTTCGTGACGTGGAAAGGGGCCGAGATAGCCGTCCTCATCCTGGACGGCGATAAACTCGTCGACGAACGCGGCAAGGTGGGCGGCCAGGGCAGGGTCGCGGTCCAACCGCCAACAGAGCACGGCGGAGGTCAGATACTTGCCGGCGAACTCGCCTGCCCAGGGCACCAAATCGCGGCGCGGCGCGCGGTCACGGTCGCGAAAGATCTCTAGCATGGCCGGGTTGGCCAGGGGCGCGGTCAGCAGCCAGTGCTCCCGATTGTGGCGCAGGCGGTCGCCCACCAGCCCCCCGAGAGCATATCGTGCGCCGCCGGGAACCGGCGGAGACAGGCGCAGCATCTTGGTCGTCATAGAGCCCCCCCTTGTGCGTCGTGGCAAGCGATGAATGGCAGGCGATTAGTCAAAGACAAAGACGCTGCGCAGATTGCCCTCGTCGCCCTGGTACAGCCGGTCAAAGACCTTTTGGCCGTCCTCCAGGCGCACCCGCTCGCTGATAAAGGGATCGACGTTGATGCGCCCGCTGGCCACCAGCTCCACGCAATCGGCAAACTCGGTGGAGGCGCAGACGCCATACAGGGTGATCTCGCGGCTGACGATGCCCTGCAGATCGACCTCAACGCGGGGGGTGACATTGCCGATGAGGGTCAACGCGCCGCCTTTGCGGGTGATGACCTGGGCCGTGTTGATCGTCGGCTGGATGCCCACCGCCTCCAGCGTCGCGTCGGCGCCCTCGGGGCCCGTGGCGGCGAACAGCTTTTCCATCATCTGCGGATCATCGGCGCGCACGGTCACGTCGGCGCCCATCTCCTCCGCCAGCTCCAGCCGCGCCGGGGAGAGATCGGTGACAATGATCTTGCCGGCGCCCTTGAGGCGGATGGCCTGCAACGCCACGAGGCCCACCGCTCCGGCGCCCACGACGACGACGGTATCATTCAGCATCAGCGGCGTGCGATTCGCGGCGTGCACGCCGATGGAGGCGGTCTCGATGAGCGCCGCCTGCTCAAAGGTGAGGTTATCGGGCATGTGCACGGCGATCCAGTGAGGCACGACGACGTACTCGGCCATGGCGCCATGGCGGCGATAGGTGCCCTCGGAGACGCCGACGACCTGGCGATTGGAGCAGAGATTGGGCTGCCCGCTGAGACAGTAATCGCAGCGCTGGCAGTAGATCGTCGAGTCAAAGCAGACGCGATCCCCAGCGCCAAAACCTTGCACCTGCTCGCCGACCTGCTCCACCACGCCGGAGGCCTCGTGACCCATGACGATGGGCGGCTGACGTCGGCCCGTCTTGCCCGAATATCCCTTGATGTCCGAGCCGCAGATGGCGCAGGCTCTGACGCGGATCAGCAGGTCGTCAGGGCCAGGCTCGGGGATGGGCCAATCCTGTACCACTAGCGTGTACGGCGCGGTATTCACCAAGGCTTTCATCTTGCCTCCTCCGACTAGGACAGTGTGTATATCGATCGTGGCCATTATCGCGACCGACGCCCGCCCTGTCAATTGGAGAAGCAACGCCAAGCCCGCTATCCACCGAACGTCACGTCGGTCAGACGATGCGTGACGTCGCTGGCCCGGCGGACAATCCGCGCAACGGGGCCGTTCACGCTCAATGCCGCCGCATAGTGTTCGCGCGATGCCAGCCTGAGAAGGGTCCACCGGCCCGGCTCGTCGGAGCGATCGAGGCCGACGCGCAGCAGCCTGGCCGGTTCCTGAGGGTTCACGGCGACATCAAACGCATCCAGGGGCAATGACAGGCCCGCGCCCAACGCCTTGAGGTATGCTTCTTTGCATGTCCAGATGTGATAGAAGACATCGAGTTGCTGGGGCTGAGGAAGCGCGGCGAGAGCCGCCGCCTCGTCGGGGGAGAAAAAGCGCGCGGCAATGTCGCCCATATCCTCAAGAGGGCGCACATACTCGAGGTCGACGCCGATGTCTCGCTTTCGGCTAAAGGCATACACGGCCAGGTCGTCCGAATGGGCCAGGCTAAACGTCAGATCATCCTCTGCGCCGGCCAGACTTGGCTTGCCATAGGGGCCATAGGCGAACTGGACCTGGCGGGGCGCGAGGTCCAGATATCGGCTGATGAGTATGCGGAGCAGCCCTCGTCCCACGACGAACCGGGTGCGATCTCGCGCAAAGCGATACCGATCCGCGCGATCGCGCTCGTCCGCCGAGAGGTGGGCCACCCAGGAGGTGATGTCTTGCCGGGATGGAGAGAGGCTGGCCCACCACACATGAACATCTTCTGAATCCGGATAGAGGTTGGTAGGCAGAGTTTGACAATCTGTCATCGTGATGGCTGTGCAAGCCTGATTCTGCACTCTCATCGGACTGTTCCCTACCACCTCACCAAGGGAAGCATCAGGCGCGGCTGCATATCCAGCATCTCATGGCGGCTATACCAGACATCTTTTGTGGTCGCGGCGCCATCGGGAGCCAGCCATACGGCGTGGACCGTTCTGCTGTTGCTATCCACGGCAAGGGCTGGCCCGCCAGCCATCGTGAGCCCTGCGGCGACGGTCTCGATCGACAACCAGTTATTCGCAACGCTTCGCCGATGCCGGATCATATTATCGGTTGTCCACAAAAGATGCCAATTGCCCACCGCCTCGGAGGCGATGGCCGGGCTATACGCATCGGCATCCGCGATCCGAGCGGGTACAGTCCATCCCGTCCCACTTTTGTGCGCCATGTGGATCTCGTGCCAAGAGTCGACGTGCTCTTGCCAAGCCAGGAGCGCGGTCCCATCCCTTGCAGTGAGCGTAGGCAGTGTAGAGGCTCTAAAGGGCGACGCCGAGACATTGACGGGCAATGTCCAACCGGCGCCTTGTTGTTGGCTGACGAAAATATCCATGGGAAAGCCAAGGTCAAACTCGTCCTCCCAGGCAACGACCAGTGCATCGCCCATCCAGGTGGCAGCAGGATGGTGTCCTCGAGCGTTCGATATCGGCGCCACAGACCAAATGGCGCCATCTGTCGAGGCGGCGACATAGATCAGGGTGTTCTCCAGCGACTGCTCGCTCCATGCAATGGCCAGACGGCCATCATCGTGCACGGCAATAGACGGTGTCAACGACAGGTATGGCGTGTTCGATACATTCAGAGGGACATTCCATCCACTACCCTCGTGCCACCGAGAATAGAACACGTCGGCTTCACCGGCGGAAACGGTGACGACAAAGGTCATAGCGATGCCGCCATTCAGGCGCGCGGCGATCTTGGGAGCAGCGCCAGAGGCGATGCGTTGTGGATCCGACCATGACGTCCGACTCCGAGTCCGGTGATAGATGCTCTCTCCGTCGCTCCAGACCACGTGCACCGTTCCGTTCCCATCGACGGCGATATCTGTCGCGACGATATCGTCACCTTGCGCACTCAGACGTTGTTGGGGCCCCCAAAATCCGGCAGCATGCGCCGGGATGGTCAGAGCCAACCCCAGCAACATGGTGATAATCAGCATACTGCACATAGCGCGCCGGCTGCTCCAAAACATCGGTTATCCTCCCGATTCTGACTCGGTTGATAAGAAAGCGCTGCTGACAGGTGCCCATGTCAGCAGCGCTTCGTTCGATCCCAGCCACGTTACCGCTGAGGTAGTGCGGGGGCAGCCCTCTGCAGAGCGCGTGCAGCGTCTGCGCTATCGCCCGATGGCTTGATGCTCTCGACAGTGGTAATGTCGGTGGCGATATAGCCTTCCGACGTGATGAGCGCCATCACAAACGCCAGACGTCCTACGACCAAATCCCCTTCGATCTTGGTTTGCTCGTTATACTTGATCGTCTTGCGATTGACGACGATATAGTTCGGGCCAACCTCAGTGATGAACCCCGTCAGGTGCAACCGCGCCTCGGGCGTCTCTGACGGATCGGGGGTAACGGGTGGGGCGGGAGTGACGGGTGGCGGCGGGATAGGCGTCTCAGGCGCCGTCCCAGGCTTGATCTCGATGCGCACCGCGACGAATAGATCACCTTTCCGGTAGGTACGCCCAATCACATGAGCTTCCGCGCCACGTACAGGCGTGCCCACGATCTCGGTCGACGCCATGACCATGACCCAGCGATCGCCCACCTTCCAGACACCCACATGGGTGGGAGGGTAGGCATGGATCGTGCCGGTGAACTGCTCCAGTTCGGGCTCGGCGCCCTCAATCACTATGTGCGTTGCGAGCAGGTTGCCCGTCACCATGCGTCGCGCATCTACATACGCCACTCGCCCGACCTCGGGGTAACCGTCGATCTTGGTCATCGGTGTGACCCAGACCGATTGTCCATCCACGACCCATTCACCGATCAGAAGAGAGGCATATCTCTCGATGACGCCATGGATCTGCACTCTCTCGGGGGTAACGATAGGCTTTGCCACCTCAATCTCTATGGCCACCATTGGATCACCGTCACACGTGAGCTTGACGTTCACCATGGCCCCCACCTGGATGTCACCATGGATGACCGTCGTGGCATCAACGATGATCTCATGGCCATCGATGATCCACTTGTCTCCCAATATCTCTTCGAGACGGCCCACGATCCCGCGCACACAGTCTTGAGGCCAATCCACCACCTGGATATGCAGCGCCTTGCGCATCGATGGCATCACGCGAATACGCGCCGCCACAAAGACGCCTGCCTTCAGGGTGCCCTCGATCACCGTCTCTTCATCATAGACGATGCGCTGGCCATTGAGGATGATATGGTTGGCTCCGACCTCGCTCACGTATCCAGTCACATGGATCTCGATCTCGGCGGCTGCCTTGTCCTGGACACGGACGACCAGCGCTTGCAGCGTACCATCCCCCAGTTTGTTAGCAATCACCGTCACCCGGGCGCCAACAGAAGCAGCACCCTGATCTACAAAGATCATGGTGCTCTCGACAACTTGGACGGCGTTGCCATCGATCGTCCATGTGCCAATCTTGTCCGCGGGCCGCACTTGAATCGTGCCCTCAAACTTGACGATGGCCGTAGTTGTCCCTTCGCTGGATGCAAGATTCACGCCAGCAGCGCTCAGCGCCACGCCGCTCAGGACTAGCAGAATTGCCATGATGCGAACTAGTCTTTGCACGGTATCCTCCTTATTCCATGTTCACCGATCCACGGCCCAGCTGAGGGCCGCTCTACAACACAAGAGTCGTCGAGAGGCTGAAAAATACGTCTCCATCGCGACCTGGACGCTACCTGCAGCAGCCCGATTGGGCGCTATGGCGCGAAGCGGCTTGTCACGCTGGATCGAGCACCTCCTCCAGTCGAATCCCCTCCAATTCCGCGATCCTCTTGGCCATCGAGTCATACAAGAACTCGTACCACTCAAACCAGGCGGGATGTCCGTGCTCCTCACGCATCCCCCGAGCTATCGGTCGCACCCTGGGCCAAGACTCGAGAATCGGACTTGAGAGCAGGTCGTCCAGGAGATCGATGGGCGCCAACTCACGCTTCAGGAGGAGACCCATATTCTCAAAGAACACGCCCACCACCAGAAGCGCCGTAGCGTCCTCCTCACTCCCCTTTTCGCGGTACTGCTCGTATGTATCATAACCCCAGGCGGCAACTCGATTGTAGTGGCAGATAAAGCTCTCCTGGCCGAATGTGGAATAGAGCCTCATAACGATTTCAAGCTGGCGGAGGCGGTTCTGGTTGCGCAGTTGGAGCAGCGCGATGATGACACCAATCGTAACCGCCAATGGTGCGGCAATAGAGAGGACGCGTTGAAGTATATCGACAAGCATGACCCACCTCGTCCAAGAGTTGCTAACGGGCCACCTGACTATCCAATGCCTTTCCTTCAATCATCGGGCCATGATATCATGGGTATAGGAGGCGGGGTTGATAGGCGCGTAAGAACCGGCTCCACCGTCTTGGCCAGTTCACCCAGGCTGATAGATAAGGTGGGTACACCGACCGGAGGGTCCGGCGGCGAAATCCCGGCTTCCGGTGGAGCCGTCGGCAGATCCTCTGGCACTGGGGGCGGCGCCACTGGTGTATGCGGTGGGGGCATCGGTATCTCTATCGAAGGCCAGGCGGTCGGAGGCGCTGGCAGCTCCGGCATAATGGTCAGCGGTAGGTCTGGTTTGTCTGCGGGTTTGGGCAATGCCGGAGTCGGTATATCCAGTGGGGGCAGCGTGCCAGGTGGCTCGGGCGTTGTCGGCCACGTGGGCATCACCAGGGTCATGGTCAAGATCGGTTTGGGCAGCATGGGTTCCTCGGGCGTAGATGGCCAGGTTACTGTCGGCCACGGCTCATAGGTGATCGTCATGCTAGGCAACTGCGGCACCTCGAATGTGGGCCGCGTGACGCTGGGCCGAGGTGCAATGGTCGCTGTGCGCGATGGACGAGGCGATGCTGGAGGCACCGGCGCCGCCTCGGTCGGTCGGTGCGGCGTCGAGGAAGGTACGTGGACACCGTCAGCGGCGTTTGTGCCGTCCGCTTGCACACCCGGATAGGGCTCATCGTGGGTATCGTCATCCTCCATGGCACCAAACCCAAAGGCGCTCATCTCATCGACGGAGAGAACCCCCGTTTCTGAGAGCAATCCCGCTGGCGACACGGCCACATACCCGCGTGGGAGTAATAGCCAATCCTCGCGATCGCCCCGCACCCGGACCCGACCCTCCGCTACCACCACACGCGTCTGGCCATCATCGGTCACGGTCACCACAAACGTCGTGCCCTGGACCGAAACCAGAGCACCGGGCGTTCGAACTTCAAAGGCCGAGCCCAGACCCTCGAGCCTGGCCACGTTATAGTGAACCGAGCCACTTTTTTGTTCGATAGCGATTCGATAGCTGCTTCCGATGACGTTCTTACGCACCGAGCCTAATGTGATTTGGGCGCCAGGCTGCATTTCGACAGAACTGCCGTCAAAGAGGAGCAGGCCAGCAGGCTCTGTGGCAGTACGCAACAGTGTCCCTGGATCCACCCTGATGCTCGAAGGAGCAGATGGCTGCTCCTCGGACTCTGCTGTCGGCGCCTCAAAGATCAAGGCCTCACCCATCACCTGAACCGGCTCGGACATGACCAGGATCGGCCAACTGAGCGCGGTGACCAAAAGCACGAGTAGCAGCGCCGCCGAGGCCAGTCGCATTGGCGATCTCCACGACCGCGCGAGCCATGTCCAGATCGACTCGGCGGCAGTAGCCTGTGGCATACACAGCCGCTTGGCTCTGGCGACGACGGCCTGAGGCGGATCAGGCAGCGCTTCAGCATGGGAAACCTGGTTCAGGTGTCGTAGCCAAGCGACATCTGCCGCACACTGGGCGCAACCCGATTCGAGGTGCGCCTCGATACGCTGGCGAGCGCCCTCTTCCAGACGCTCATCCACCCAATCAGCAAGCTCATCGAACGTTACGGGATGTCGCTCCATAAGGCGGTTAGAAACCCATCTCTTGCAAAATATCGCGTAGCTTTTTCAGACAACGAGCGCGTGTCGGCCCTATGCTGCCTACAGGCATATCAAGCTCGGAACTGATCTCTTCGTACGATGGTTCTCGCTCATCGAAATAGAGTAACCATATCAGCGTACGACACCGCTCCCCCAAATAGCCAAGCCCCTGCTTTAGAATCTCTCGCTCCACAGAGGTATATAGACTCTTGGCAGGACTGGCATCAGGATCCGCCGACAGAGCATACTCGATCCCCATGTCCTGGACGAACGGTTCTTTCGTCAGCTTCTTGGATACGGCCCAGCTCTCTCGCTGGGTCGTAGTGATGAGCCATTTGGCCAGGCCGTTCCCATCGCGTATGGTGTCTTTGTACTCGAACAGGGCGGCAAACACGGACTGAAAGACGTCCGCCGCATCCTCCTGGCACAGGCCACATTTCAGCGAGACCGACCACACCAGACGCTTGTGCCGCTCGACGAGAGTCTCCCAGGCCCATGCCTGGCCATCCGTGCATGCGTCTAGCAGCTCGCCGTCTGTCAGATGATCCGCTGAAGCGTCGCCTCTCGGCTGTGTTTCGTTCACCATAAAAGAGAGCTGACCTTGCTCTAAAATACGTTACCGATTCGTCTTGGAGCAGTGGATCGGCAACACTGTCCGATATCTACAGCCCGTTCCGCTCACTCACCTGGCTGGTAGCGAAAAGCCAGGCACTTGATGCCACCCCCTGATTTGTGGAACTCGGATGCGTCTAGCTTGGCGGTTTCGTAACCCGCCGCAAATAGTCGCTGCTCAAGACGTTCCGATATACCCACGTTCAGCACGACGGTATGGTCGACCACAAAGGCATTGCACGCAAAGCATAGTGCGTCCGCCAGATCGACCGGGATGGTGCGGCGAACGTGCGCCTGGAGCCAGCGATAGTCCTCAAAGGGGAACGCCTGGGGATAGACGAGGCACGTTTCGCGATCCAGCATACAGAGCGCTATGTCGAGATGGTAAAAGCGCGAATCCTTGATCGGAAGGTAGTAAAGTCGCCTCTCAGGGATGCCCCAGATGGAAGCAAGCGCCTTGTACGCCTGAGCGTTGGCGCGTTCTCCCAGGCTACACAACAGGTATCCGTCGACAAAAGTACAACAGGCCTGGCCCTCCCAGAAGCACCCGGAGGGGAGCTGGCACACCTCAAGCTCCTGATGACAAAACCATTGCCAGAAATAATCGGTTTCCTGCTGCCGCTGCGCATACCGGAAGCGACTGACCACGGCGCGCCCCCGGTGGATCATGCCGGCGTTTGCGGCGAACACCATATCATAGAGCCCAGGCCCGGGGTCAATGACGTGGAGTTGCACGCCCAGCCCAACCAGCTTGGTGTAGAGATGATTCCACTGTGTACGAGCTCTGTCCCGATCTACAGGATGATGCATCGTCATCCAGGGGTTGATGCTATAAGCGACGTCGAATTGGTCGGGACGTACCATCAATGCCGCACACGCTTCTTGAGCCAGATCGGAGGCATGTACTGGCGCCCTCACGCTGCTGAGCACCGCCTCGCTGGTCGGATACACAGAGCTTCCCGTCGTCATGTCTCCCCTCTGCACGTCCAAGCTAGCGCACATCGATACGAGCAAAGGCCGTCATGCCCCAACGCAGATCGGCGTTGATATCCGGATCGAGATCGAGAATGGCGGTATATACCTTGTCACCACGATAGTCCTCCGCCAAAACAGAGACATACGCCACGGTAGCCTTGAAGCGCTGTCCACCAAGGGCATCGACCGACACCTCTGCTGTCTGCCCTGGTCGTACTCTCGTTATGTCAATTTCAGTCAGGTCTTTGGTCTCTACGCGCAAGCAGGCCAGATCACCCAGCCGCACGACGAGCTGTTGCGGGGCCACCAGCTCCCCATCGGATACGCCTACCTGGCCGATGGTGCCGGAGAAGGGCGCGCGGATCACGGCATCATCCAGGTTATACGTGGCTCGGTTGAGCGCCGCGGTTGCCTCGGCAGCGATCGCCTCAGCGACGGCGATGGCCTCAGCTCTAGGTCCCGCTCGGAGCAAATCTCGCTCTGACTTGGCCTGTTCGATGCGAGCCATGCTCGTCTCGCGTTGACTCTCGCTCTGCGCAAGAGCCGATTTGGCGATGCTGAGCTGCGCCTCGGCCTCGGCCACCTGTGCCCTGGCGCTCTCGACCTGACTCACCGCATGTTCCCATTCTCCTCGAGCAATGGCCACACTCGCGGCGGCTTCTGCGACCTCTGCCTGGGCCACGGCCACTTGTTGAGGCAAAGCCCCTGCCTTGAGTTGCTCTAGCTCTAGCGACGCAATAGCCAACTGCGCCTCGCCGGCAGCCACTTGCCCTTGGGCGCCCTCATATTCGGCGGAGCTACCGCCCGGTCCGCCCAGAGCATCGCGTCTTCCTTGATAGGCCCACAACTGGTTACGAGCCAGATCGATGCGCTTCTCGGCAATTTGAAGGTCAATGGCCGTGGGCCCCGCTACCAGTTGGTCGAGGCGTGCTTGCTGGCGACTCTGGGTAGCCTGTGCCGCGCGAAACCGCCCCTCGGCAACGTCGGCCGACTTGAGCGCCGCGCTCACTGCGGATTGGGCCTGCTTGAACACCGCTTCTGCCGCAGCAACCTTGCCCTTGGCGATCTCGATGGCAATCTCGGCGCTCTTGGCTTCGGTCTCCAGGATCTTGACCGCGGCTTCGGTTGCGGCGATTTCTTCCGCCCGCGCACCCGCTCGCGCCTGAGCCAACTCGGCCTGAGCCCGCTTGAGCGCAGCCTCCGCCTCTACAACCACCTGATCCAGGTCACGCGTATCGAGCCTGGCCAATTCCTGGCCGCTCTCCACTTGATCGCCTGCCGAGACAAGTATCTCCTGCACGCGCCCAAGGGTCTTGAACGCGAGTTCCGCTTCGCGACAGGGAACAATCGCGGCCTCGGCGACAACCGTGTTCGTGGATACGCTCTGAACGGGCGCCATAGGGGTGCTCTCGTTCAACGATTGTGAAATGGCTGGTCTGGCGCCACAGCCAACCAGCAGCACCATAGCCATCAGAACAACCAACCGTCCGATTCTCAGACACATATTTCGGCCTCCGTTATTCGAAACGTATTGCATCAATAACTCGTGTATCTGCCGCCTTGATAGCGGGCCAGAAGCTGGCAAGTGCCGAAAGAATAACCACAAGCCCAAACCAAAGCATCAATGCGCTATGCGAGTACTGAAAGTCGAGGGGCACGCGAAAAAGAGCCAGGCCGACGGCTTGACTAAAGAAACTGGCCCCTGGATAGCTCAGGGGTGCGGCTATGAGCCAACTGAACAACCCAAGGACTATTCCTTCGACGACAAATGTACTGACGATAGCAAAAGAGGTCGCGCCAACGGTTCGCATAATGCCTATTTCGCGGCTCCGTTCGAGAATGTTGATAGAGAGGGTGCCCATCAAGCCCAAGCCGCCAACCACGGCGGTGAGAAGCGCCATGCTGAGCATCAAGGCCAACACGATCCCGAATTGTGCCCGGGTCTGCGTGCGAATCTGGTGTGCGCTGAGCATGAACGCTGGCTCCAGGTTGCGGCCCACGTAAGCATCGCGTACAGCTTGAAGCAGCCCATCGCTCTGGTTGGCGGACTGAATCATGACAACCGTTCCACGGTTCAGACTGCCCGTTTCTCGCGACAGGGTAAGAAGCGGCACAAAACAGTCGAGCTGCTCATTCGTGATGCTGATAACCAGCCCGACGACCGTCCAGAAGGATCTCCTTCCCGCAATGGAGAGCTCGATACGGTCGCCTACATCTATGCCATGATCGGTGGCGATCTTGTGGTTGAGCAGGATGGCGTGGCCGTCGCCGGGCAGCAGGCTTCGCCCTTGAACGAGACGAGGATTGAACATGGCCGATGGCTCAGGCACACCCAGCACATAGATCTCCTTCTCCTCCCCAGTAGACAGGGCCAAATAGGCCGTGCGTTGGTCCCACACTTCGGAGTGCAGAACACCGGGCACGGCCTCGGCAAGTTCGTTGAGGCGTTCGATACGCTCTGGCTGATTAAAGACAACCCACATATCCAGCCCAAGGTCCTGGATCAGCAATTCGAGGGTGCGATCGAGAGAGTCCCCCACCGTCAAGACGCTGATGAACATGACCCCGGCGACGCCAAGCGTCAGCAACGTCAGTAGAACTCGCGCCTTGCGTCTCAAGCTATTCCGCAGACTCAGAGCCAAAGGCCGCGGCAGAAAACGCAGATGTGCCGTGAGGCGGTCGAGCCAGCCCGAACCAAAGCTGTCGCCAAGGCCATAGGTACTGATAGCCTGGCGCGGCGTAATGCGAGCGCCGCCGATGGTGGGGCCAAGCGCGGCCAGCACCGGCACCAAGAGGGCCACGACGATCTGAACAATGACCGCCTGAGGAACGATGTGGAACGCGCCTCGCTGAATGTTGATCATATTGAGCAGCCAGTCGGACAGATAAAAGGTGGCCAGGGTGGCCGCAGGTATAGCGATCA
>SKLG01000301.1 GCA_007123335.1 Anaerolineae bacterium
CCCGCCGAGGCGCCGATGGCGCCGGCGCCGCGCACGATCATCGTCTTGATGGCGTGGGCCGTGTCTCGGTGGGTGGGCAGATCGATGATCTCAAAGCGGTGTGGGATCAACGGTTGGTTGATCATTCGCACTGTGCCGCCTTCCAGCCACACGGTGCGATAAGGTTGTCCGTTGACGCGCATCGTCTCTCCTCCTCAGATACAGCCCGGTCTAGAATCCGCGCTGCTTGTCGATCTGGTTGCGCAGCGGTAAATTGTCGTTCAGAAAACGCTCCAGGTTCTCGGTCAGAATATCGAGCACATACTGGCCCTCGTACTGCGTGCCGCCGGCGGCATGGGGGGTGATGAGCAGGTTGGGCAGGTCCCACAGCTCGCTGTCTGCGGGTAGCGGCTCCTGCTCAAAGACGTCCAGCGCCGCGCCGCGAATGCGGTTGGCACGCAAAGCGTCCACCAGCGCATCCTCGTCGATAATGCCGCCGCGAGAGATGCCCACCAGGATGGCACTCTCCTGCATCTTGGCGATCTGCTCCGCGCCGATCATCCCATGGGTCGCCGGCGTGGAAGGGACGGTGACGACGACAAAGTCGGATGCGGCCAGCAGATCATCGAGTCGGTCGAGGTCCCACAGTTCGGCCACATACTCTGGCTTGATCTCCGGATACAGATCCACCGCCAGGATGCGCATGCCAAAGGCCTGGGCGCGATGGGCGATGGCACGGCCCACTGTGCCAAAGCCGATGATGCCGATGGTGGTGCCGGTGAGCTCGATCATCTCGCAGCGCAGCTCGCGATTCGTCCAGCGGTGCTCCAGCTGGGCCAGGATAAAGCGCCGGATCTCGCGAGTAAAGGCCAGGATCATGGCAAACGCGGACTCGGCCAGGCAGGCGCCGTGGGTGCCCCGTGCGCTGGTAAGCAGCACGTCGCTCTCCATCAAGTCGGGGATCTCCAGATAGTAGTTGATGCCCGAGCTGGGTGACTGCACCCAGCGCAGCTTTTTCGCCGCCAAAAAGAGATCACGATTCATCCACCCGACATAGACCTCGGCGTCGGCGATGGCCTCGGCGAGTTGGTCGCGGTCGGCGCAATAGCGGATATCGAGCTGGGGGAACCGCTCTTGCAGCGCAGGGATACCCTGCTCCAATCCCATAAAGTTGGGGCCGATGAGCACTTGCACGGTTGTACTCCTTTTCACAGAATAAGACGTGATTCATGCCCCCGATCCAAAGAGCGGGTCGGAGACCGCGTTGGGCCCAACGCCCGCCCCAGGATGGAGGGGGCTCAGGTCGTCAGCGAGCGTCGGGCAAAGCCCGTCGTTCGCGCAGAAAAGCCATGATGCCGTTGGCGATGCCGGCGGCCACGCGGTCCTGCTCCATGGTCAGCAGATGACGGTCGCCGCCCATGAACCCACATTCGATGATCGCCCCCGGTGTCTTGGGATCAATGCGGCGTAGCGCGTGATACTCGCGCATGTGCTCGGTGATGGTGTTATAGTGAGGCTGGAGGCCTGTCGCCTGAGCGTACGTCTCATAGAGGATCGCGACCAGGCGGTCCTCAGCCTCAGGATCGGAAGAGTGGGTCATGCGCGCCAGCTTGAACCCCGAGAGATCGACACAGGAATCGCAGTGAATAGAGAGGAACGCGTCGGCCTGATACCCGTTGAGCTTGGGCGAATATTCAGGTAACACCTCGACGCGAACCCCCTGCTGGCGCAAGAGATGGGCTACCTTGCGGGCGATGGCCAGGGTCAGCTCGACCTCCTGCAAGCCGTCGGGGCAGACGGCTCCCGAGTCATGCTGCCAGTGGCCAGCAATCAAGCCCACCAAGGGATCGTGTCTACCGGCGCCGGCGAGCCAGTTGGCCACGCTGGGTGAGTCCATCATGCCGAGCACCAGCAAGCCGCCCACGACGACGAACAGCAGCACCAACACAACCCTGCTGAGCAGGCGCAGCAGTGACCGACTCTCTGAGGTCTTGGTCTCCGAACGACGAAACACCGGAGCTCCCTTCCCTTACTCTGATGCCACGTCAGTGTACACAGCGGGATGCATTTCGTCAACGCAAGCAGCATCGAGCAACCTGGTTGATGGGAATGCGTAATGGTGGATAGATCCATACGAGCTGCTAGGGCTGAGTTTAGAAGAGCCACCTGAGTATGTTATAATCTGGAGCGCTACCTACACGGACACAATCAGGAGACGTACTATGGAGAATCGCAGCACGGCGATAGGGAGAGCGCTACTCCTCTTCCTTGTCGTCATCGTCGCACTCGTTATTGTTTTTTCCAGCTACACCGTTATCTCGCCCGGGCATCGCGGTGTTGTCGTGATGCTTGGACGCGTCGAGGACACCGTCCTCGTGGAGGGCTTTCATCTCGTATTGCCTCCCGTGGTCCGTCAAGTGATCCCGGTGGACGTGCGCACCAAAAAGCTCGAAATGAACGTGGAGGCGGCCTCGTCGGACCTGCAGGTCATGCGAGTGACCGGTGTGCTCAACTACCATGTCGACCCCATGCAGGCAAACCGCCTTTATCGCGAAGTGGGCATGAACTATGAAGAGATCATCATCATTCCGGCCATGCAGGAAGCGATCAAGGCGGCGACGGCCCAGTTCCGCATCGAGCGAGTGCTCATTGAGCGAGCGGTGCTCAAGGATACTATACAGCAGATATTGGCGGAGCGTTTGAGCAGAAATCAGATTATAGTCGATCAGTTCACACTGGCCGATGTCGAGTTTACGGAAGAGTTCAACCGCGCCATCGAGCGCAAGCAGGTGGCCGAGCAGGCCGCGCTGCAAAAGCAGTACGAGCTCCAGGCTGCCGAAAAGGACGTAGAGATCGCGCTGGCCCGCGCCGAGGGCGAGCGCAGGGCGGCCATCATCGCCGCCGAGGGCCGCGCCGAGGCCCGCCGTATCGAGGCCGAGGTAGAGGCTGAGGCGCTGGGGCTGATCGCCGCCAGGCTGGCCAATAACCCGGAGCTGATTCGTTACGAATGGGCAACCCGCCTGTCGCCGGGCGTCAGGACGGTGCTGCTTCCTTCGGGCCAGGACTTTATTCTCGACACCAACGCGTTGCTGGCCGAATAGGCGCGGATGGGCAGCAGAGGCTGAGGGATGATCGACTACTGGCTCGTCGGCGACGGGGCGCAGTGGCCCGAGCGGCATCAGGGGGCGGCGCTTGATCTCAAGGCGCGGCTCCCTGGGCGGCCATGGCGCCTCGTTTGGGGCTTTTGCCGGATGCCCACCGGCGTCGCTCTGCGCATGGATCAGGGTGAGGTGGTGCGCGTCACCGGACGCAGCGGCAACTTTTTGCGCGGTATCCTGGTGCACGATGGCCTGGTCGAATCCGAGTTTAACGGCCAGGAGCTATGTGCGCTCCTCTTTTGCCCCTGGCCGCGGATCATCCGCCATGGCGAGCGCATCGCCCAGATGTGGCCGTTGGATGTGGACCGCGACCGGTTCCACCAGCGGCCCGAGCCCCCCGCCGAGCTGGGCTCGGCCAAGAATGGTTTCGGCTCCACCGGACGATAGGAGGAGATGCCCCGGTGGCCAGGAGGATGAATCGTCTGGCAACGTTGGAACAACAGGCACGGCGTTTGCTCCGTGAACTGAGATCTCATCGCGCCATCGTCCTGAGTGTTGTGGTGGTGCTGACCCTTTTGGTAATGGGTAGTTGGACGATTCGGTTACTGGCGTCGCCGTTGCGTCATGCCGGCCCTGCCGTGGATCTGGGCATCTATGGCCTGCCAGGCGTCACCATCCGAATCATCCACCCGACCAGACTCGATGCTACCCACATCGGCAGAGATGCCGCGCCGGTGACCGTCCTAGCCTGGGCCGAGTCTGAGGAGGCGGTGCGCTCCTTTGAGCTGGTGTTCCCTCTGCCTGATGAGGCGCTGGCCTACGTGGACGCCGATGGGCGTCACGTCGCCGGGCATCTGGAGGTGTTGCCCGGCTATCCGGAGGTGCAACCCTATGATCTGCGGGTCGCCCATGGACGCACGCAGTATCGCGCTGGCCTTCTCTTCCCCTATCGGGTGCGCATTCAGCCCATGGTGCGGTTCGATGGAGAGACCGCGCCTCTGCCCGGGGCCGCGTTTTCCATTCGACTGATCAGCCGTTGGGAACAGGGGCTGCGCCAATTCGCCGAGTCCTTTTCTGCAGCGATCACGCCCTACCTGCTGGTGGCGCTGCTGCTTCTCGTCGCGGCGTGGGCCTGGCAGCGGGTGAACCGGCGGCGCCAGAGCGCGCGCGCCAAAGAGTTGGCCGCGCTCTATATGCGGCTGCAGGAGGACATCAAGCTCGATCGCTGGGCAGACGCGCGCGATGCTCTCGAAAAGATCCGCGCCATCTCGCCCCACTATCGCGATATCGATCATCTGGATACCGTGGTCACCGCCGCCGAGACGGCCGGTTGGCGCCGGGAACAGCTATATATCGTCGGCGTCGATGCCTACAAGGCGCGTAACTGGCCCGATGCGGTACACGCGTTTCAGGCCATCGAGGCCGAGGCGCCATATTACCGCGAGGTGCGCTTCCTGCGGCGTACCGCGGCCCTCTATGCCGATTTGCAGAGCCGCGACCGCTCCCTACGCCTGCGAGCGGCCCAGGAGCTGGGCCATGTGGCCGACCTCCTGGACATGATGCCGCTGCTCCATGCCCTTGGCGATGACAGCAAGGAGGTCGCGGATGCCGTCGAAGCCTCTTTTCGGCATATTGGGCTTGATGCCTTTGAGGCCTTGCTGGCCGGGTTGATCTATGACGCCCAGAGCGCCGGAGATGGCGCACGGGCGGCGCGGGTTCGCGAGCGCGCCTATCGCCTGCTGGAGGGCATGGGCCAGGCGAGCCGTGAGTCGCTGCTCGGCGCTTTGCACAGCAGCGATCCGCGTATCACGGCGAGCGCCGCATCGTTGCTGATCACCCTCGGCGCTCGACAACAGGTGGCCGATGCCTTGCTATGGGTTGCCCCGCCGCACCGCGAGGGGATTCTGGGCGCCTTGCTGAGTGAGGGCATCGCGGCGACGGCGCCCTTGGTGCAGACGCTGCTCAAAGCGCCTCGCGACCAGGAACAGATGCTCGTGAACGGACTGGTGCAGCTCAAGGCGGAACACCATATCGAGCGGCATATCTCCGAGGTGATGCGCAATACCAAAGACAAGGACAAGGTGGCGGTGTTGCGACGCATCCTCGAAGCACCAACGCCGGAAGCAGGCACCGCCGATGCATCGCAGGAGCTGACCCCTAATTCAGGCTCAAACGAAACAGCACGACATGGCGAGATTGAGCCCGCCGATGGCCGCCAGGGAAGCGCCGACGACGCGCCCTCTGGTCGTGAGCGCCGCGGTGTCTGGCCCTTGCGCCTGCGAGACAAGAGCTGACCTCAAGCCCCTTTGCCGTCAGCGTGGTCGGTGTTTGCCTTGATACGTGCATCAAGATGGGCATGCCAGTCCTTGTTGTGGGGGGAAATCGTCTCCTCATCCACGTTTGACCCCCTCCTCCTGGCTTCTGAATGCTCTCTGGTACAGCATTTCGATCCCCTCCTGTAACTTTTGCCAGGGCAGCTTCATAACTTTGCTCAGCGGTGTTTACCTCGCTCTTATGCCTGCTCTTCCAAGCAACCCTCTGGATTTATGATGTGTTTACCGTTGACCTCGTTTCTGCCTCTACAATAGGATCAAGAACGGTGCCCGCATGCGTGGACGCCGGCGTTGGAGGCATGGTATCTAGCGCCAGGGCCTCATGATGGCGTGCACATCTATCCGGAGATCGGCCAAGGCATACAAGGGGTTGGCGTGACAGCAGGAAAGCAGCAGGATACCAACGTTCGCGGCAACGGATCGGGTAAGCATGCCGATATGGACACCGTCCAAGCTCTCCATGCGGTGCTCATTGTCGACGATGACGCGCGCTTTTTGGGGCGTCTCGCGCCAGATCTCGAAATGCTGGGCCTCGATGTGGCGGTGGCCTATGACGGCACCGCTGCCATTCAACAGATCAACGATACCCACTATGACCTGATCCTTATCGATGTGATGATGCCCGGTATGAACGGCATGGAGGCGTTGGGGCAGATCAAGGCGGTGAATCCTCAGGCCATGGTCATCATCATGGCCGGCAAGAGCCAGGTGGAGGGAATCGTCTCCGACACCCTGTGGTCGGGGGCCGATGGCGTGCTGCACAAGCCCTTTACGGCCCAGGAACTGGTGGATCTGGCCGAGGACACCCGTCAGGATCGCGCCGAGCAGCCGCTGATCGACCTGTCGAGATACGATATTGTGTCAGATGTGCTCGCGCTGGTGCCCGAGGCGTTGGCGCGCAAGTATGTGCTCCTGCCGCTGGAGAGGATGGATGGCAGCTTGACGGTGGCCATGGCCGACCCCTCGAATCTCTATGCCATCGAGGATTTGCGAGTGCGCACCGGATTGAACATCCGGCCGTTGCGGGCCTTGCCCACCGATATCCAGAGCGCGCTGAGCACCTACTATGGCCAGGAGGGCGAGATCGAGCGCGAGATCGAGCGCATCGCGCCCTCGACGCGGGACACTGAGAACGAGGCGGCGGCCAGGCTCTCGGCTGAGGTGATCTCGCGCACGCCCATCGCTCGCGCCGTGGAGCTGATGGTGCGCCAGGCGGTAAAAGACAAGGCGTCGGACATTCACCTGGAGCCGCAGGAGGATCGCCTGCGCGTGCGCTATCGCATCGATGGCGTGCTCCACGACTCGATGGCGCTGCCCAAGCGGGTGCATGCGCCCATCCTCTCGCGCATCAAGGTGCTCTCCCATCTCAACATCGCCGAACGCCGCCGTCCGCAAGATGGCCAATTCTCCATGGATGTCGACGGCCGCACGGTGGATATACGCGTGGCGACGGTGGACACCATCCACGGCGAGATGTCCGTGATGCGCGTGCTGGATAAATCGGTGTCGGTGTTGCCGTTGGAAAAGGTGGGCTTTTTGCCCGATGTACAAGACACGTACCAGCATATCATCCATGCTCCCTGGGGCATTCTGCTCATCGCCGGCCCCACCGGCTCGGGCAAGACCAGCACCCTCTATGCCAGCATCAACCAGTTGGACAAGGATGAGAAAAAGATCATTACCATTGAGGACCCCGTAGAGTATCGCTTTGAGGGCATCAGTCAGATGCAGGTGAACCGCCAGGCGAACATCACCTTTGCCACCGGCTTGCGGGCGGCGATGCGACTCGACCCCGATATCATCCTCGTGGGCGAGATCCGCGACCAGGAGACGGCCTCCACGGCGGTGCAGGCCTCGCTCACCGGCCACCTGGTGCTGTCGTCGATCCACGCCAACGATACCGTGGGCGCGATTTTGCGCCTCATCGATCTGGGCGTCGAGCCCTTTCTGGTGACCTCTTCGTTGCTCGGCGTGGTGTCGCAGCGGCTGGTGCGCAGGGTTCACCAGGATTGCGCCGAGACGCGGATCGCCCCCGCATCGGAGCAGGTGATCTATGAGCGCGAGCTTGCAGAGGCGCGCCGCGAGTTTGTCTATGGCCGCGGCTGCAACGGTTGCGCCGGCACCGGCTATCGCGGGCGCGTGGCGTTGTTCGAGCTGCTGGTGATGAATGACGAGATCCGCCGCATGGTGCTGCAAAACGCCAACTCGGACGAGATTCGCCTGGCTGCCGAGGAGGGCGGGATGCGCTCTCTATTGCAGGATGGCATGACCAAGGCCGGCAAGGGTATCACCACGCCCACCGAGGTGCTCAAGAACATCTTTGCGCTGCAACAGCGACAGGCGTCGGGGGAGGCATCCAACGGCCATGGCGCCAACGGCGACGGGGCCGATGCTCTGGTGAACCAGGGAGCCTTGCCCGCCGTGGGCGCGCAATCATAGGGGGGATAAGAGATGGCCTATCAGTATGTGGCCTATACGCCGCAGGGAGATCAAATCCAGGGGCGGATCGAGGCCGAGTCGGAGCACGAGGCCGAGGAGCTGCTCTGGAAGCAAAAATACACCGTCATCTCGCTCAAGGCGGTCCAAGAGAGCGCCGGGATGCAGCTTTTCAGCAGTCGCATCAAGACCCGCGACCTCATCGTCTTCTCCCGGCAGTTGGCCACGCTGATCGAATCAGGCGTTTCCATCGTGCGCGGGCTGGAATTGCTGCGCGATCAGATCACCAGCAAGGTCTTTCGTCAGATCCTCGATGAGATCATCATGGACGTGCAGCAGGGGCGTTTTTTCTCCGAAGCGGTGGCGCGCCATGAAAAGGCCTTTCCCACCATGTATGCGCGCTTGCTCGAGATCGGCGAGCGCGCCGGCAATCTGGTCATGGTGCTGCGCCAGGTGGCCACCTACATGGAAAAGGAAGAGACGCTGATCCGTCGCATCCGTGGGGCCAGCTCCTATCCCGCTTTTGTACTTTGCATGGCCTTTGGCGTCGTGTTCCTCATGCTGACCGTGGCTCTTCCGCCATTGATGCAGCTCTTTACCTCCTTTGGCGCCGAGCTGCCCCTGCCCACGCGCATACTCATCGGGCTGACCGAGTTCACGTCGACGTACACGTTGCAGATCGTCCTCGTTGCCGTCATCGTCATCGCCGGCGGCGTGCTCTTTGTGCGCAGTAAGGGCGGCAAGCAGGTCTTTGATCGGCTCATGGTCAAGGTGCCACTGGTGGGGCGAGTCATCGTTCAGGGCGCTGTGGCCCGTCTGTGCCGCTCGACCTCGACGCTGCTCCAGGCGGGCATCTCCTTGCCCGAGATTCTCGAGATGTCGATTCGCGCCCAGAGCAACACCCTGATCCGCGCCGCGCTGGAGCAGGTGCACAGCGAGCTGCTTCAAGGCCATGGACTGGCCGACCCGTTGGCCAGACAGCCGGTGTTCCCCAGCATGCTGGTGCAGATGGTGCGGGTGGGCGAGGAGACCGGCTCGCTGGATTCGAATATGGACACCCTGGCGGTATTCTATGAGGATGAAGTAGACCGCACCGTGGACGCCCTGTCCAGCGCCGTCGAGCCGGCGCTGACCATCTTTATTGGCCTCATCGTTGCTTTTGTCGCCGTCGCCGTTATCTATCCCATGTACTCGCTGATGGGGGCCATCAGCTAGAGGGCACTATCGCCGGGGGAGGATTCACCATGCGATCATGTGCGCAATGCCGGCGCAAGCTGTTGGATGACCAAGGGGGTGCGTCCTTTGCCAGCCAGCTTGTGGCGCTGGCCATCATCAGCGTCACGCTTATGGTGTTCGTCGCCGCTCTCTACACCAGCGGCACGGGCGCATTGCTGGTGCGGCAGCGGGTCAGCGCACAGAACCTGGCCCGGCAGCAGATGGAGGTGATCAAGGAGGCCCCTTATCAAACCAGCTATGACATCCTGGACCCTCCCGTCTACACCGTGACCGTCGACGTGGACGAGATTGAGGACGGTCTGCAAAAGATCATCGTGCAGGTCTGGAGCGATCTAGGTAGCCAGTTATTGTGCACGCTAGAGGGATACAAGAGGAGAGTCAGCGCATGATCCGGCGGCGTTGGGCAATGTGCCGTGCACGGCTGGCGCACCTCGGGCAGGACGAGTCGGCGTTCACCTTGCTGGAGACGATCCTCAGCATGGCCATCACGTCGTTGGTGCTGGGGGCCGTGGTGGTGACCATCTACCAGTTCAACACACTGACCCGCCGTCAGAGCGATGCCATGCTAATAAGCCAGCAGATGGGGAACCTGGCGACGGTGCTCAGCCAGGACGTGGTCAGCGCGCGCGAGGGCGTCGTGAGCGAGTATGGAACCAGGCTCACGCTGACGCTGGTCAAGTATGATTTTGGTGCGGACACCGAGCCCATCACGACGACCGTTGTCTATGAGCATATCGGCAGCGAGCTGTGGCGTGGGATAGTAGGAGGGGCGGAACGGCGGGTGGCGCGCTATGTCGATGCGGTGGATTTTGGCCCCGATGGTCCTTTACCGATCACGGTGCAGGTGACTATCGCCACGGGGCTACGCCAGGAGAGCCTGCCCACGGTGTTGCGATACGAGAGGCGCCCTGTGGAGTGACGACGGGGAAGGAGTGTGCCATGCGATCATGCTCAAGGTTCTTGCGGGAAGAACGTGGCGACATGCTGCCCTTTGCTTTGGTGGCGCTGATGGTGGCGGCGCTGCTCATCGGGCCGCTGTTGGCCCATGTCAGCAGTGGCCACCGCACCGTCGATCAGGGGCGGCAGGTCATGCGTCGCCACTATGCCAGCGATGCCGGCGTCGAGTACGCTCTCCATGTTCTACAGAGTGATGCCGATCTCCGTCAACAGCTTCGCGTCGAAGGAAAGCCGGTGGTCACGCTGGATGCGCCCACGACGGTGAACGGCGAAACGCCCGTCGTCGAGATCGTGTATGCGGGACAAATGGCCAGAGGCCAAGTCCAGTCCGCAAAAGTCCCGCTTGGTTGGGTGCTCTGGGCCGACAGCCCTAGTGCGAACCATACCATTCAGACTACCGGTAGTGGGCATACCATCTATGGCGACGTGCACAGCAACCACATCATCTTTATCAGCGGATCGGGACATGTGATTCACGGCGACGTGAGTTATGTGACCTCTTTTTCTGGCGGCGGAGTCAGCATCGTGCCTGGCCCTGCCAAGCAAGTTGAGGTCCTCGATCAGCCCATTTCATGGGACCTGGCTGATTTCGCTCCCGGTGGTCACATCGCCCTTGCCGCTGAAGCAGACGATGCGTACTACTACCACGAGTCCTGGCCCTATGGTGGCGCAGGGGCTGTGGTGCCGGAGGGATTGCACTATGTCACCGGATCGGTTTCGATGCAGGGCTCATCTATCACCAGGCCCAACGTCACCATCGTGGCAACGGGGGATATTTCCCTCAGCGGCTCGGATGTCGAGTATACGCCGTATATCACGGAACTTGCGCCCCTCGTATTTTTCTCTGGGTATCAGGGTAACAACAAGGGCATCAACCTCAGCGGAAGCAACGTGCGTATCCGCGGTGTGTCATATGCTCCCGAGGGAGAGATCTCGCTGACCGGTTCTGGCGGCGAGATCAATGGGGCATTCATCGGTGGGGTGATCAAGGTGGCGGGGTCGGGCGCCCAGATAGGGCTGGAGCCGATCTTGGTCCAAGATAATGACGCTGAACCTGAGACCATCTTTGCCCAGATATACGATGTTCGCTCTACCGCTGGCGGCACAGTGACTACCGCCCGCCTGCGGCATGATGTGGATGGAGGCTGGAAGATCATCTCTTGGAATATCGAGTAAAAGGGCTGCACCGATGATCTGCCATGGAAGGGTATAGGGCCGATCCAGGAATGGGGCAAGGATGATCCGCTGGCGAAGTAGAGGTTTGGATGGCGCCTCTTCCCCAATCTCTTTGGGGAGCGAAAATCTTGGGCGCGAAGAACGTGGCGACATGCTACCCTTTGCCCTGGTGGCGGTAATGATCGGCGTGCTGCTCATCGGCCCGCTGCTGGTCCATGTCAGCAGTAGTCACTTTACCACCAGAGCCAGTGGTGTGATGATGGAACGGCAATACACCAGTGACGCGGGTGCCGAGTACGGCATATACCGACTCCAGACAGATAGCGCGCTCCGCCAGGCTTTGATAGACACACCCTTTGTCCCCTTACCGTTAGATTGGCCAGCCGATGAAGGATCGTCGATAACGGTCAATCAACAGGTGCCTGTTGTCGAGGTGGTGTGTCTGGGCACACTTGTACCGTGTACAGAAAAGCTCAACTGGGTGCTGTGGGCGGGGAGCGACAGCGGCAACCAAACGATCCAGACCACAGGCCAAGGTCATACTATCATCGGAAACATGCATAGTAACCATAATATCGTGATCAGTGGCTCTGGGCACGCCATCAACGGAACGATCACCTACGTTGGCGACTATACGGGGCCGGAGGAGTTTGATCGCGATAAGGTGAACACCACAGTCGCGCTGCCTTTTGCCTGGAGCATCGCCGATTTCGATCTGGAACGGGATGGCAAGTACGCTCAGGCCGCGGATGCTGAGGGCAAATACTATCGTCATGTCGGCAACTGGAACTGTTGCGGCCCCAATTCGGTGATTCCGCCGGGGCTGTACTATGTAACCGGCAAGGCAACGGTGTCAGGCCGCGGCGAGGGGGTGACCATCGTCTCTGAGGATAGCATCTCGGTGAGCGGATCCGATATCTATTTCACGCCCTATGTGGACGATCCGGTCCCTCTTGTTTTCTTGGTGGATAATTCGAACAGCAGCAAGGGCGTCGACATCAGCGGTTCCGGCAGGATCGAGGGTGTCGCGTACGCGCCTCGCGGTCTGCTCAGCCTTACCGGCTCTGGGGGGACGATCTATGGCGCTTTCCTGGGAGCGTTTGTCAAGGTCGCGGGCGAAGGTGCCAGGATCGAGCTGACGGATATCGATATCATTGTGGATTGTCCGCCCGGAGTCGATATGGATGCGCCCCGATGGTATGACGTCCGGTCTACCGTAGATGGCATGGTGACCACGGCCCGGTTGTGGCACGGCATAGATGGATCCTGGCGGATTCTCTCGTGGTTCGTCGAGTAGCCGCGGCGAAAAGCTAGATGACAGGCTACGATATCTGTGCTACAATAGGCCAGTGATGCTACTGAGTCTATTGTAGCCTATTTTTTTATCGTTATTTGGATAGATTCGCACATCGTCACCTCTCACGACGGATGGCAGAGAGGACCATGCGCAGGGAATCGCCGCGTTGGGCCCAACATCCCGCGCCCACCGAACCCGTAGATCTCAACATCCTGCCCGAGGAATA
>SKLG01000222.1 GCA_007123335.1 Anaerolineae bacterium
CACCCGCAAGGGCGATGTGCAGATCAGCGTCTGCATGGGCACCGCCTGCTATGTGAGCGGCGCCGACCAGGTGCTCAAAGAGTTTGAGCGCATCCTGGGCATTCGCTCCGGCGAGGTGACCGGCGACTATGGCTTTTCGCTGGACAGCCTGCGCTGTGTCGGCGCGTGTGGCCTGGCGCCGGTGGTCATGATTGACGACAAGGTGTTTGGCAAGGTCCGCCCAGACCAGGTCCAAGAGATCTTGGAGAGCTACCTGGTCGAGTCCGGTCGTGAGGAGGAACCCGTTCATGCCTAAAATCACCTCCTTGGCACAGTTGCACGAGATTCATCAGCAATATGCGCCGTTGCTCGACAGCCGCACCAATGGGCAGGGCGTCGAGGGCGGTGAGCGTCTGCTCCTGGTCTGTGGCGGCACGGGCTGCCACGCCTCGCGCAGCGAGCAACTCGTCGCCGATCTGCAGACGCTCATCGCCGAGCACGGCCTGGAGGGCCAGGTTCGCGCCTCGATCACCGGGTGCTTTGGCTTTTGCGAGCAGGGGCCCATCGTCGAGGTGTTCCCCGATGGCGTGTTCTATGTGCAGGTCAAGCCGGAGGATGCGCGCGAGATCATCGAGCAGCACATCCTGAACAATCGCAAGGTCGCGCGGCTGCTCTATACCAATCCCGCCACCGGCGAGCAGATCGAGACGCAGCATGATATTCCCTTCTACCAGCGCCAGAAGCGGGTGGTCCTGCGCCACTGCGGGTTGATCAACCCCGAGGACATGAACGAGTATCTGGCGGCGGGGGGATATCTGGCGCTGGGCAAGGTGCTCGCCGAGATGACACCCGAGACGGTGATCCAGGAGATCGAGCGCTCCGGGCTGCGCGGCAGAGGCGGCGCCGGGTTCTCCACCGGGCGCAAGTGGCAGTTCGCCCGCACCTACGAGAGCGGGGAAAAGTTTATCATCTGCAACGCCGACGAGGGCGATCCGGGCGCCTTTATGAACCGCTCGGTGATGGAGGGCGATTCGCACGCCGTCATCGAGGGGATGGCCATCGCCGGCTATGCCATCGGCGCCTCTCAGGGCTATATCTATATCCGCGCCGAGTATCCATTGGCCGTGCGCCGGCTAGAGATCGCGCTGGATCAGGCGCGGGAGCACGGTCTGCTGGGCAAGAACATCCTGGGCACCGGCTTTGACTTTGACATCGACATCCGCCTGGGCGCCGGGGCCTTTGTCTGCGGTGAAGAGACGGCGCTGCTCAACTCGGTGGAGGGCGAGCGCGGCGAGCCGCGCAGCAAGCCGCCCTTCCCTGCGCAACGCGGGCTGTGGCAGCAGCCCACCATCGTCAACAATGTGGGTACGCTGGCCAATGTGCCCTATATCATCACCCACGGCGCCGACCATTTCCGCACCATGGGCACCGAGACCTCCAAGGGCACCAAGGTCTTTGCCCTGGCCGGGCAGGTCAAGAACGTCGGCCTCGTGGAGGTGCCCATGGGCACCACGTTGCGCGAGATCATCTATGAGATTGGCGGGGGCGTCCGCAACGGCGAGTTCAAGGCCGTCCAGACCGGCGGCCCCTCCGGCGGGTGCATTCCCAGCCAGTTCCTGGATACGCCCATCGATTACGAATCGCTGCGCGACATTGGCTCCATGATGGGCTCGGGCGGCATGATCGTGATGAGCGATAAGGACTGTATGGTCAACATCGCCAAGTTCTATCTCGATTTCACGGTAGAAGAGTCGTGCGGGCGCTGCCTGCCCTGTCGCATCGGCAACAAGCGCATGTTCGAGATACTAAATAAGATCACCGAGGGCAAGGGCACCGACGCCGACCTCGCCGAGCTGCGCGATCTGGCGCAGGTGATCGTCGATACGTCGCTCTGTGGGTTGGGGCAGACCGCGCCCAATCCGGTGCTGAGCACCCTGGAGTACTTTTGGGACGAGTATCTGGCCCACGTCCACGACAAGCGCTGCCCGGCGGGGGTCTGCGAGCAACTGTTGCGCTACGAGATCGACCCAGAGACCTGCGTGGGCTGTACCGCCTGCGCCAGGGTCTGTCCCGTGAGCTGCATCTCGGGGGCGGTCAAAAAGCTCCATGTCATCGATCAAACCCGTTGTGTCAAGTGTGGCGCCTGCATGGAAAAGTGCAAGTTCGCCGCCATTTCCAAGAATTGAGGCCACAATTATGGTCACATTAACCATAGATAACCAGACGGTCAGCGTTCCCGAGGGCACCACTATCCTGGAGGCTGCCCGCGAAATCAATATCCGCATCCCGACGTTGTGCTATCTGGACCTGGGCGTGCTCAAGCTCCGGAACCAGGTCGCATCGTGCCGCATCTGCGCGGTCGAGGTGGCGGGGCGGCGCAACCTAGCCCCATCCTGCGCCACGCCGGTGGAGGAGGGGATGCGCATCACCACCAACTCTCAGCGGGTGCTGTCCTCCCGTCGTCGGCTGTTGCAGTTGCTGCTCTCCAACCACCCGTTAGAGTGCTTGACCTGCGTCAAGTCGACGGACTGTGAGCTGCAGCGCATGGTGTGGGAGTTTGGCATCGAGGAGCAGCGCTACGAGGGCGAACGCTCCGCCCACGAGATCGATGTGAGCAGCGGCGCCCTGCGCCGCGAGCCTGAAAAGTGCATCATGTGTCGGCGCTGCGAGACGATGTGCAACGACGTGCAGACCGTCGGCGCTCTGACCGCCTTTGGCCGTGGCTTTGACACCGTGGTCGCACCTGCCGAAATGAATCCGCTGGTCGACTCGAACTGTGTCTACTGCGGCCAGTGCGTCAGCGTGTGCCCCACCGGCGCCCTGAACGCCGTGGGCTATGTGCAGGAGACGTGGGCGGCGCTGTTCGATTCGGGCAAAAAGGTGGTGGCGCAGGTGGCCCCGGCGGTGCGCGTGGCCATCGGTGAAGAGTTTGGCCTGCCGCCTGGAGAGCCGGTCACCGGCCAGATGGTCGCCGGGCTGCGGCGTCTCGGCTTTGACGCCGTGTTCGACACCACCTTTGCCGCCGACCTGACGGTGATGGAGGAGGCGCAAGAGATCGTCGATCGGATCGAGGCCGACGACAATCTGCCGCTGCTCACCTCCTGCTGCCCGGGTTGGGTCAACTTTATCAAGTATCACTTTCCCAAGCTGATGTACATGCCCTCGTCTTGCAAGTCGCCGCAGCAGATGATGGGCGCGGTGATCAAGACCTACTATGCCGAACAGATGGGCATCGATCCTGAGGACGTGATCGTCGTCGCGGTGATGCCCTGCCTGGCCAAGAAATACGAGGCGGCGCTGGCCGAGCAAGAGCGCGACGGCGTGCGCGACGTGGACTATGTCATCACCACCCGCGAGCTGGCCAGGATGTTCAAAGAGGCCGGGGTCGATCTGCGCTACATGCCCGAGGAGGATTTCGACCACCCGCTGGGCGAATCGTCCGGCGCCGGCATCATCTTTGGCGCCACGGGCGGCGTGCTCGAGGCGGCGCTGCGCACGCTCTATGAGAACGTCACCGGCAAAGAGCTGGCCGACGTCAACTTTA
>SKLG01000112.1 GCA_007123335.1 Anaerolineae bacterium
CGCGCGCTGGACCTGCCGTGGGAGATCCCCTTGGGACCGGGCAGCTACCCCTACCTGCGTCAGGGATTCTATGGCTGGGATTATGTGGACGATGCGGTGGTGCGCTGGACGGGAGGCGAGGCATTGTTGACGCTCCCCAACCCGCAACGCGAGGCAGGCCCGTTCGTCGCGTGTCTGCAACTCGATCTAGCGGGCGGACGCCCGCCCGACGCAGAGCCCGGCCACCTCACCGTCATGCTGGACGGCGCGGTGCTGTTCGACGACGTGCTGAGCAAATCCTACACTCCGCAACGCCTGAGCCTGCCCCTGAGCATCGCTAGCGACAAACCCAATCTGGAGGTCGTCCTGCGTAGCAGCACGTTCAATGCCGCGCCCTACTCGGAAGGACGCGACCGACGCAATCTGGGCGTGCTCCTGTATGCGGCCAGCCTGCGCCCCTTGGAGCAGTGCGACCCTTGATATCTGTGCGGAACTGGGGCGAGGGATTGGGGGGCTTGTTCAGAAATCGACGCCGACTGTGCGTGCCAAGTCGCAGGGCAGCGTGGCGATACCACGCTGACTGAGGGCCATCGTTGTCGAACTTGCCTTCCGGACGGTGAAAACGATTGGCGCGCCTGTTGCTTGGCAGACAACAAGCTTATATATGGTGTTGTGCAGGTAGGTATCTCAAGTGTGTATCCTGGAATGGTACAATCAACCGTGACCACCAAAGTGCAGCGCACAGTGCCCGATCCACTGCGCATCTTGATGCTCACCCCAGCCTTTCCCCCCTGCATCGGCGGCGGCGAGCGCTATGCCCACGCGCTGGCGACCACGCTGGCGGGCCGAGGCTACGAGGTCACCGTCTTGACCAGCGACATCCGGCGCCAAGCCGACTTTTGGCGAGGCTGCGACACCCAGGGCTCCCCTGAGCTAGACGACCACGATGCGAGCCTACCTGTCATCCGCTGCCCCGTCAGCAGCTTCCCCGGCGGAAGTGTGGGCCTGGACCTGTGGCGCAAGGCTATGATCTGTCTCTCCGCCCTGCCCGGCGATCAGAGCCGTCTCCTGGCGGCCATGGCGCGGCGTGTGCCACGGATATCGGGCATGGCCGAGGCCATCGATGGGTGTGATGCCGATATCATTCACGCCTTTAATCTCTCCTGGGAGTATCCCTTGACGCTGGCCTGGCAAGCTGCCCGACGAAAGGGGCTGCCGCTGGTCGTCACCCCCTTTATGCATCCAGGCAGCGTGGGCGACCGTCGGGTTATACGCAACCACAGCATGGACCATCAACGACGCATCCTGCGCGACGCTGCGGCGGTCCTGGCGATGACCGACATCGAGCGCGAGGCGCTCATCGCCCTCGGCGTCGCCCATGAGCGCATCGCCGTAGTAGGGGGCGGGGTGCCGGGCACTTTCAGCGCCGTCTCCGGCGCCAGTGCCCGGCACCTGGATCCATGCGAGATTGAGTTCCCCCAGCATATCGCCGACCGCCTGCCGACGGACATCCCCTTTGTGTTGTTGATCGGGCGTATAAGCCGCGACAAGGGCGCGTTGCAGGCCGTCGAGGCCGTGATAGGGTTACAGGAACGCGGCGTGGCAGTGGCGCTGGTCCTCGTAGGCGAGCCGTCGCGAGAGTTTGAGCGGTTTTATAGACGGCTGACCCCTGAGCAGCGGCAGATCATTGTGCCGCTGAGCCTCGTCGATGAGGGAACCAAGCATGCCCTGTTGCGACGGGCGGCGATGCTGATCCTGCCCTCGGCCGTCGAATCGCTGGGCATCGTCGTGCTAGAGGCCTGGACCCACGGCAAGCCGGTGATCGGCGCGCGGGCCGGAGGGTTGGCGGAGGTCATTGACGAGGGGCGCGACGGCTTGTTGGTAGAGTACGACGACATCGCGGGCTTGGCCGACGCCATCGCCGCGTTGCTTGGCGATCCGGCGTTGGCCGAGCGGCTGGGCAGCGCCGGCCAGCGCAAGGTGAAAACGCAATTCTCCTGGGACGCCGTCACCGATCGCGTCGAGGCGGCCTATGCGGCGGCGCTGGCCGCAGTGTTGGGGGAGGGGTGATGAGCATCGCCATGGTCGTGCACAAGCTACCGCCCGAGAGCCTGGGGGGCACCGAGCTTTACACCATAAGCCTGGCCCGTCATCTGACGGCCCGTGGGCACCAGATCGCCATATTCTGCCCCACCGACTCGGATGTGCGCGCCATCCAGGCAGAACAGGGCATCATCATCTGGCGCGAGCCACGCTCGCGCAGCGTGTTGCCCGGTCCCGCTGGCGAGTTTGTGCGCACACTGCGCGATCCGGCCATCGAGTGGGGCTTTCGCCGCTTCCTCGTCGAGGTTCAGCCCGAGCTGGTCCACGTGCAGCATCTGCAGGGCGTCTCTATCCGGCTGCTGCGGATGGCGCGGGGGGTGCCGCGCGTGCTCACGCTGCATGACTATTGGTATTTCTGCCCCAACAGCCAGCTCATCCTGCCCGACGGCGCACTGTGCGATGGCCCCAGGGGTGGTCGTTCCTGTATCGGTTGTGGTCTGGCCCGGGCCAGCCTATCTCTACCGAGGACAGGCTTGGGGGGCGCTATCGGCGCGGTCGCCAGCACCGCATTCATGTGGCGCTATCGCGCCGTCCGGCGTGTGCTGGGCGAGGTGGAGCGATTCGTGGCGCCGAGCGCCTTTCTCCGCCAGTGCTATGTGGCCGAGGGCATCACCCCGGAGCGCATCGCGCTGCTGCCTCATGGTCTGGATGTAGAGCGCTTGGCTCCCCGCCGCTCTGCACCTGAGCCCCCTGGCCGGCCGCACATCGGCTATCTGGGCGCCATCGCCTGGCAAAAGGGGCTGCATATCCTCATCGCGGCCTTTAACCGGCTGCCCGAGGGCACGTATCTGACGGTGTACGGCGACATGACCGTCTTTCCCGAGTATGCCGCACAGGTGCGGGCGCTGGCTGATCACCCTGGGATACGCTTCGCCGGCGCACTGCCGCCCGAGCGCGTGGGCGATGCGCTGCGGACGCTCGACTGTCTCGTCGTGCCCTCGCTCTGGCACGAGACCTTTTCCCTAGTGGCGCAAGAGGCGCTGGGCGTGGGCGTGCCGGTGGTGGCCAGTCGCGTGGGCGCGCTGCCGGAACGGGTCATCGATGGCGTCACCGGTCGTCTGGTGCCGCCAGGTGACGTCGATGCGCTGGCAGATGCGCTCGCCGATGTAGTCCTGCATCCAGAGCGTCTGGCCGCGTATCGAGCGAACATCTGCCCTGACCCCACCATGGCCGAGCACGCCGCCGACCTTGAGGCGCTCTATGCCTCGCTCGCTCGGTGACAGTTCCTTATCGACATGGATAAACAGGATGGACAGGATAAAAGATCAGAAACATCCTGGATATCCTGCTTATCCATGTGGTGATAATCCTTGCCAGGCCCAGCATGCCACCGATCTTGAAGCGCTGACATGGATGAACAGGATGGACAGGATAAAAGATCAGAAATATCCTGGATATCCTGCTTATCCATGTTGTGATATTCCTTGCCCAGGCCGAGCA
>SKLG01000571.1 GCA_007123335.1 Anaerolineae bacterium
AGAGCTGGTAGGCGGAGGGCATGTTCGCCGCCAGGCCAACCACATTATTGTTTTCGTGCAGCCGCGAGACAATCTGCGCCGGCAGCGTCTGACCCCGAAAGAGCAGAATCATCAGCACCGAACCATACAAGGGCGAGCCCAGCAGGATAAGTCGCTGAATGCGTCGCTCGGCCTCGCGGGGATAGAGCGCCATGTAGGTGCGGGCCAGCATCCCGCCCATGCTGTGGCCGATGAGGACAAAGCGCCGCTCCGGGTCGATCTGTGACCAGCGATCGATGGCCTCATGCAGCAGCCTGGCGTTCCACTCCAGGTGGCGCCGCCAGTCATAGGGGAACTCGAAAAGGCGGGTCTCGTGGGCCAGGGCCAGGATCATCTTGAGGTAGGCCAGCTTTTCGATGCCCACCGGCACGATGCGCACATCGGGCGAGGCATCGCCGGTGCCGTCGGCGTTGAGGTCCAAGAGGTTAATGTGTCCGTTGAGCATCACCGTCGGATTGAGCCAGAGCAGGGCGCTGATGCCCTCGACGCTGGCCAGGAGCGAGCCCATGATCCCTGGCAGGAACACCGTGGCGGCGCGGTTCCCATTGCCTACGGGACAGTTGAGCAGCGCATATAGCTCCTCTGCCTCCTGCTCGCTCATGATGCGCCCGATCAAGCGCTCCTGCAGCCGCCGCCCGGCGCCCTCGCGCAACACGTGCAATGGCATCATCTCGAGCTGCGACAACAGCCAGCGGCCAAAAGGACCGTCAGACAACATGGGTCTCTCCTTTGAGCGCCGCGCGGCTAGCCCGCCTCGCGACGCAGCCACACCTCCCAGGCCTGCTGCAGAACGCCCATGGTGGCCAGCACCGAAGCCATGTCCACCTCTGGTGCGCGACTCTCCCGCACAGCGGCGAGAAACTCGGTATCCTGGCGAATGATGCGCGCCGAGCCCGCAGATTCCTCGACGAGCACCCCCTCTTGATGACGCAACGCCCCATGATCGGCAAGCAGATCGTCCTCCAGGCCGATGACATGATAATCGTGCTCGGCCCACTGGGCATGGTGTGAGAGGCTCATCGTCACCAACACCTCGTCGCCGGTGATGGGGCTCAGCGCCCGCCAGTGTACGTCCACATCCAGCGGCAGATCCAGCGACGGCCAGGCCGGCCCCCATTGGGCGTGCAGATCGATGGGCTCGTGGGTCCCGACGATGTCCATCACGGCGTCGACGACGTGGCAGCCGTGGTGCCAGAGCATATTGTCCACCCAGCCCTCTCGCGCCTGCTCTGTCTTGAGCTCGCCACGGCGAAGCATGTAGTATCGCCCTAGCACATGCACCGGATGAAACTCGCCGACGGCGATCCGTCGTCGCAGCTCCATGCGCCCTGCCTCAAAGCGCTCGGTATGGCAGACCATCAGGCAGCGCCGGTTGGCCTCGGCCAGGTGGGCCAGCTCCTCCGTATCGGCCAGGCTCAACGCCAGGGGGATCTCGCACAATACATGCTTGCCGGCGCGCAACGCCGCCGCGCTCTGTGGCGCGTGGAGCGGGTTGGGGGTGCAGATAACGACGGCGTCTATCGCCTCCTGGGCCAGCGCCTCGTCCAAATCGGGCAGCGTGCGCCGATAGCCATAGCGCTCGCGCAACGCCTCGGCGTAATCGCGATCGGGGTCCACGACGGTATGCAGCTCGACATCGGGCAGTTCGCCAAGCGCCCGGCTGTGGGCATTGGCCATGCGGCCCGACCCTACCATGCAGATGCGCATATGCGCCTCCTCTGTCCACAAATAGCTTCACGTGGTATTCTAGCCCGCGCGGGGAGAACTGTCCATTCACGACACACCCACTCCGGGAGCGCCGAGCGCCTGCTCGGCCCGTCTTCAGGAGCGCCGAGTGCCCACTCGGCCAATGCCTCTGCGACACCCTGCCGAGCAGGCGCTCGGCGTTCCCAGGGGCGGCCATCCATTGTCGCAATCAGCGGCTTGGCCTATTGGCGCGTGATGGTATACTAGGGCGTTCGGCGCACTCGTCATTGTCAGGCGCTACCGGGGCGCGGGCGTCCCCGCCCGCTCTTTTGGATACACAGGAGACCCATGGCCCACGTCGTCGTCGAAAACCTGGTCAAGACCTTCCAAGTGGCCGAGCGCGCCCCCGGGATGTGGGGCGCTATCAAAGGGCTGGCCCATCGGCGCTACCGTTCGGTGCGCGCGTTGGACGGGATCTCTTTTGCGCTGGACGCCGGCGAGCTGGTGGGCTATATCGGCCCCAACGGCGCCGGCAAGTCGACGACGGTCAAGGTACTGGCCGGCATCCTCGTGCCCGACGCCGGGCGCTGCGAGATCATGGGGCGCACCCCGTGGCGCGAACGCCTGGCCCACGTGGCCCAGATCGGCGTCGTCTTTGGGCAGCGCACCCAGCTCTGGTGGGACCTCCCGGTGGTCGAATCCTTTGAGCTGCTGCGCGACATCTACCGCGTCCCCGAGGGCGAGTATCGCGCCACCCGCGACGAGTTGGTGGCGCGCATGGGCGTGTCCGCCCTATTGGACACCCCCGTGCGCCAACTGAGCCTTGGCCAGCGGATGCGCTGCGACCTGGTGGCGGCGCTGCTGCATCGCCCGCAGATCCTTTTCCTCGACGAGCCCACCATCGGGCTGGACGCCGTCTCCAAACTGGCGGTGCGCGACTTTGTCCGCGAGCTGAGCCGTGACAAGGGCGTCACCATCATCCTCACCACCCACGACATGGACGACGTCGAGGCGCTCTGCTCACGCATCCTGCTCATCAACCGAGGCGCGTTGCTCCTCGACGGCACCGTCGACGACCTGCGCGCCCAGGTGCGCGACGAGCGCCGCCTCACGGTGGAGCTGGCCGATCCCACCGCCACCATCGCCGATCCCGATTGCGTCGTGCTGGGCCGCGAGGGTCCCAGGGTGCGGCTGCGCTTTGATCCCACGCGGATCTCGACGGCGCAGGTCATCGCGCGGATCACCGCCAACCACGCCATCCGCGACCTCTATGTCGAGCACCCGCCCATCGAAGAGATCGTGGCCCGCGTCTATGCCGAGGTGGCCGACTGAGATGGTACCCATCGTCAGAGATGCGCGGACGCTGCGCGCCCGGCCCGCCGGGATGAACAGCTACCTGGCGGTGCTCAAGGTCCGCTTCCGCCTGCTGCTGCAATACCGTGCCGCGGCCCTGGCCGGCCTGGGCACCCAGATCTTTTGGGGGCTGATGCGGGTGATGATCTTTACCGCCTTTTACCACTCGACGACCGCGACGCCGCCCATCTCGCTCGCCGACACGGTGACTTATCTCTGGCTGATCCAGGCGATGTTGCTGCTGCTCCCCTGGCGGCTCGACGCCGAGATTCAGGGGATGATCCGCGACGGCACCGTGGCCTATGAACTGGTGCGGCCCATCGACCTCTATGGCCTGTGGTATGCGCGCAACCTGGCCGGGCGGGCCGCGCCCATCCTGCTGCGTTGCGTGCCCATGTTCGTGGTCGCGGGTCTCTTTTTCGGGCTGCAACCGCCGGCCT
>SKLG01000119.1 GCA_007123335.1 Anaerolineae bacterium
GGCCACTTGTTGTCGCTGCAAGATGGGCGACTGCTTTGCTCTTACGGACACCGGTCGGCGCCCTATGGCATCCGCGCCTGTCTGAGTGAGGACGGCGGGCGGACCTGGCAGATCGAGAACGAGATCGTGCTGCGCGATGACCTGCCCAACAGTGACCTGGGTTATCCGACGACGATCGAATATGCGCCTGGGCAGCTTTTCTGCTGCTACTATGGGCAGACACCCGACGGCGTGACCTGTGTGCAAGGCACCTATCTGGAGTTGAGTTGATCGATTACACCGTGAGCAGAACAGGAGCATAGAGGATGAGATACGATCTCCCCACGACGACGCTCGGCCGTACCGGCCTGACGGTTACGCGGTTGGGCATCGGCGGCGCCTATTGTGAGACGGTGGAGGGCTACCGTCGTGCGCTGGATTGCGGCGTTACCTATGTGGACACGGCCCGCGCCTATCGAGACGGCAAGGATGAGGAGGTGCTCGGCGAGGCGCTGGCGGGGCGGCGACAGGACCTGGTCCTGGCCACCAAGTCGGTCAAGCGCTCGGCAGCCGAGGCGCGAGAGGAACTCGAAACGTCGCTGCGGCTGCTGCGCACAGACCATGTCGATATCTGGCAGATGCACTATATCAACGCCAGAGAGGACTTGGAGCAGATGCTTGGCCCCGGTGGCTCTCTTGAGGCTGCGCGCAAGGCGCAAGAGCAGGGTCTGACGCGTTACATCGGTGTGACCGGCCATCAGTGGGAGCTGATCACCGAGGCGGTGGCTACTGGCGCCTTTGATACGGTGCTCTGTTGGTACAACTGCGCCTACAAAGAGCCCGAGGCGGCCCTTTTCCCGGCGGCTATGACGCACGGCACGGGGGTGGTGATCATGAACGCCTCGCGGAACGACAAGCTCTTTGGCGAAAAGGCCGGCGTCGAGGATGCTCCCGATCCGGTAGACTTTTACCGCTATGTCTTGGGCCACGAAGCGGTGGACGTCACCCTTGTGGGCTTACGGGATGTGGCTCTTTTCGAGCGTATCGCCGCCGGTTTGGCCGAACGGGAGACGCTCACGCCGCCAGAGCGCGCGGCGCTAGAGGCCTATGGCGCCCGGCTGCGTGAGGCGGGCAAACTGGAGATGGGCTGAGGGATAAGGAGAGACGATGAAGATTGACAGGATCGACCTATTTCACGTGGCCATGCCGTTGGTCTACCCCTTTCGCACGGCGTATGGCGACGAGTACACCATCGAGAGCGTGTTGGTGCGCATGGCCAGCGGCGATGCCTATGGCTGGGGCGAGGCCACGCCGGGCCGGCTGCCTATCTACTGCAACGAGTGGGCCGCCGGGGTCTTTGCCATCGAGCGCGATCACCTGGCCCCACGACTGCTTGGCCAGGAGATCGGCAGCGGCGCGGAACTCCAAGCCGCATTGAGCAGCTTCAAAGGGAACTATTTCGCCAAGGCCGGCCTCGATCTCGCCTGGTGGGACCTCTATGCGCGCATGCAAGGGCGTCCGCTGTGGGAGGTGCTGGGCGGCGGCGGACCGACGACGGCGGTGGGCGCCGATTTCGGCGTCATGGAGACGGTGGATGCCCTACTGGAGGAGATCGCCAAAGCCAAAGCCGCCGGCTTTCGCCGGGTCAAGCTCAAGTTCAGACCAGGCTGGGATGTAGCCATGGTCGCCCAGGTGCGCAAGGCTTTTCCCGATCTACCGGTGCATGTTGACTGCAATAGCGCCTATCGCCTTGATGCGCTCTCGATGTTCCAGGAGCTTGATGCGTACGGTCTGGCCATGATCGAGCAGCCGCTCGCTCACGATGACCTTGTGGATCACGCGACGTTGCAGAACGCCATCGACACGCCGGTGTGTCTGGATGAGAGCATCGTCTCGGTGGACCGCGCGCGCAAGGCGATCGAGATCGGCGCCTGCGGCTGGATCAACATCAAGCCGGGTCGCGTGGGCGGCCTGACCAACGCGGTGGCCATCCACAACCTCTGTCAGGAGGGCGGCATCCCCTGCTGGGTGGGCGGTATGCTCGAATCCGCCGTGGGCCAATCCCACAACCTGGCGCTGGCCACATTGCCCAATTTCCGCTACCCGGCCGACGTGTTTCCCAGCGATCGCTTTTACGTGCCCGATCTGGCTGAACCCGAGATCACGTTGAGCGGGCCATCGGAGATGACCTGTCTGCGAGAGGCTGCCGGTATTGGCCGCGAGCCGAATCCTGGGAGGTTGAAAGAACAGACGCTGGCATCTGCCACCATCAAGTAGGGACAAGTAACCGCAATGGGGCGCTTAGAATGCCACTTGCACCGGTTTCCCGTCGGGGTTATAATCGACGCTTGATAGAAGATATCATTCCGGCGCATGGCCGCTGCAAGAGGATCAAGGCGTGGATAGACCGGCTCAGCATCGTGAAACGATCATCGTCGTCGATTATGGCTCTCAGTACGCGCAGCTCATCGTGCGGCGTGTGCGCGAGCAGCATGTCTATGCCGAGATGCTGCCTTGGGATGCGCCTCCGGAGGCGCTGGACGGCGTCTTCATCAAGGGGATCATCCTGTCAGGTGGACCCAACAGCGTCTACGATCGCCACGCGCCGTCGTTGCCCGATCACCTGTTAGGTCGTGGCGTGCCGGTGCTAGGCATCTGCTACGGCATGCAACTGCTGGCTCATTATCGGGGCGGTCGCGTGGCGGCCGCCCAATCGCGGGAGTATGGCGCTGCTCAAATCGTATTGGATGATCCCGATTCGCCCTTGTTCGCCGGTCTTGTATCCCCACTAGAGGTGTGGATGAGCCACGGCGATCGTATCGAAGCATTGCCGCCAGGGTTTCATCGGCTGGCCCATTCACCCAACTCGCCGGTGGCGGCGATGGCCGATCCAGAGCAAAAGATGTATGGCCTCCAGTTCCATCCCGAGGTGGTGCATACGCCTGCCGGTGGCGAGATATTGGGGCGTTTTGTTCGGGATATCTGCGGTTGCGCCGGGGATTGGACCACGGGCTCTTTTATCGACGAGACGGTGGCGGCCATTCGCCAGCAGGTGGGCGGCAGCCGCGTGCTCTGCGCGGTGTCTGGCGGGGTGGATTCGAGCGTGGTGGCCACACTGGTCCATCGTGCGGTCGGTGATCAGCTCGTGGCCCTCTTTGTGAACAATGGCGTGCTGCGCAAGGGTGAGGCGCTGGAGAGCATGGAACGCTTTCGCCGCTATCTGGGCGGAAACGGGCGGCCTGTCGCCGATATCCGCTACGTGGATGCCGGCGAAGAGTTTCTAGACGCATTGCGGGGTGTCACCGATCCGGAGGAAAAACGGGTCATCATCGGCCACAAGTTCATCGAGGTGTTCGAAGCCGAGACCCGTGCCTTGGGCCAGGTGGATTTCCTCGCTCAGGGCACCCTGTATCCCGATGTGATCGAAAGCGCGACAAACTCTGGACCCAACGCGGCCAAGGCGGCGGCGCGGATCAAGACCCATCATAACGTCGGGGGGTTGCCTGAGGATCTGCGCTTTACGCTCATCGAGCC
>SKLG01000459.1 GCA_007123335.1 Anaerolineae bacterium
CGCCGATGGGGTGCCCATCGAGCTCGATGACAAAGATCAAGGCCTTGCGCGAGGTATCGCGGTACATCTGCTTCATGGCCTCCATCGACCACGACGTGATGTCGCCGCCCTCGGCGTAGTAGAGCACCTCCGGGTCGTTGTTCCAGACGAGCAGCGTATTCAAATCAGCCTCGGTCAGCGGCCGCAGACGCAGGCGCCCCGAGGTCAGGTATACGCCGTGGGTTCGCAAGCGATCCATAGGCTCAGCCTCTGCAAGATAGCGATGGCTATGCCGCTAATACGCAGCACGCAGAATCGCCCGGGCATCCTCGACACTCATCGCCCGCGGGTTGTTCGTGGCGATGCGCCCCTGGGTCGCTATGGTGCGCTCCGCCACGTCATCCAGCGCATCTTCGGGGATATCCAACTCGCGCAAGTGCTGGGGCAATTGTAAGTCGATGGTGAGCTGGCGCACCGCGGCGACCGCCCGCTCGGCGGCGGCATTCTCCGACAGCCCGGCCACCGGCTCGCCCAACAACGCGGCCACGCGGGCGTACTTATCTCGGCAGGCCATGCGGTTGAACTCCATGACATAGGGCAGCAGCAACGAGTTCGCCACCCCATGGTGGACGTGATGGCTGCCGCCCAGCGCCTGAGCCAGCGCATGCACGGCGCCGACGTTGGCGATGGCCAGCGCCATGCCGGCGACGAGGCTGCCCATAAGCATGCCATCGCGAGCCGCCAGGTTTGCGCCATCGGCATAGGCCACGGGCAGATGCTCGCCGATGAGGGCGATGGCTCGCTCGGCGGTCATGTCGCTGATCAGCGTCGCCGCCCGGGCAGTGTAGCATTCGACGGCGTGGGTCAGCGCATCGATGCCGGTGGAAGCGGTGAGCGCTTGGGGCAGACCCAGGGTCAGCTCCGGGTCGAGGATGGCCGCCTTGGGCTGCACATAGTCGGAGCGCACCCCCTTTTTGGTGCCATCCCGTGGATCGACGAATACCGCCGCCGGCGAGACCTCGCTGCCGGTGCCGGCGGTGGTGGGGATGGCGATGCTGGGCAGCCCCGGATGGGGCACGCGCCCGGCGCCGAAATAGTCGCTGACATCGCCCTCATTGCCCACCATCACCGCGGCCATCTTGGCCGTATCCAGAGCGCTGCCGCCGCCCAGGCCGATGACGACCTGGCAATGCTCCTCGCGCAAAAAGTTGACGCAGCGGCCCACCAGCTCATAGCTGGGCTCTGGCTCGGCGCCATCGAACCAGACGATGCCGCCCTCAAGATCGTCGACGGCTTGCACCACCCGCTCACAGATGCCGACCTTGACCAAGCCGGGGTCGGTGATGAGGCCCACCCGCCCCCCACCGAGGCCACGGATGATACCGCCCAGCTCGGCCAAAGAGCCAGGGCCATGTTGAATGATCGGCGTACTCACGAATCTTGGCATGACAAACTCCTTGCGTGATATATGGATGTACTCGTGATTCTACCAGTCATTTACCGAGCCATCGGGGCGACGCCAGTGCGGCGGCTCGTGATCCTCATACGGATAGGCCAGCGCCGCCTCCTCGTTGAGGTCCACGCCGATGCCGGCATACAGTGCATCACCCTCGTCAGCGGGGAACAAATAGCCATCCTCGGTGCGCCAGCCAAAGGGCGTCACCTCGACCATCCAATCCGCCGCCGGGCCGAACTCTTGGACGGCGCAGTTGGGCACGGACATGTTCAGATGCAGCATGGCCGCCGCGCCCACCGGGCTGCCGGTGTAGTGACAGGCCAGCTCCTGATAGTGCATCTCGCCCAGGGCGGCGATCTTTTTGCCCTCGGTGATCCCGCCGGCATGGCAGATATCCACGCGCAAATAGTCGATCAGCTCTCCCTCGATCAGTTCGCGAAAAGCCCACTTGGTGCAGAGCTGCTCGCCGGTGCCAATGGGCACGCTGGTGTGGGCGCGCAGCGTGGCAAAGGCGCCCGGGTTCTCGGAGCGGATGGGATCCTCGACGAAAAAGGGGCGATACGGCGCGATGGCGTTGCACAACTCGATGGCCCGCGGCGGCGTCAGACGGGTGTGCACCTCAAAGATGATCTCGGTCTCGTCGCCCAACGCCTGGCGCAGGGCGCCCATCACCTGCTCGCCGCGCAGCACGGCCCGCTTGGGATCGAACGCGCCATCGACGATGGTGTCGGTGGGCGAGATGCGCAGCACCCGCCAGCCCTCGGCAAGCAGCTCTTGCGACCGCTCGATAAGCTCCTCCGCCGTGGGCGCATAGGCGTGGCGGTAGACCAGCACCTTATCCCGCGCTGCACCACCCAGCAGGCGATAGGTGGGCACACCCAGCGCCTTGCCGGCCAGGTCCCACAGGGCGATATCCACGCCGGCCAGCGCCGATTGCAGCACCGGCCCGCCGCGCCAAAAGGTGCCGCGAAAGATATCCTGCCAGATGAACTCGATGCGCGTGGCATCCTGGCCCAGCAGCAGCGGCTTGATGTGACGCTCCAAGGCCTCGACGACGGCCAGCGAGCGCCCGCTGAGCGACGCTTCACCGACGCCATATAGGCCCTCGTCGGTGACAAGTTTGACATAGACGAATTGTCGCACTGGGAACACCTTGAGATCGACGATCTTCATAACATGGTCTCCTTTGATAGTTCGGGGATCGGCTATCCCATAGGTCAAGCATACCATTTCCCAGGGTTCCGCGCCAACGACACCCACTTTCGCGAACTCGATAGTTTGCCGCATTATTGTTCCCGGTCTATACTCGGCCAAGCGAACAGATAACACTACTCGTCATATGCGTTCAACCGCCCAAGCGCCAGCCCTCTTCTGATTACAGCTTTTAGGAGGAGCATATCCATGACATCGCCCGCCGTTGCCATCGTCCGCTCTGATCCCCGCCCCGATATCGCCCACCTGCGCGTCGCCGTCCGCCAAGCCATAGATCTCACCGGAGGGGTTGACTTTGCACCCGGCGCCCGCGTGTTGATCAAGCCCAACCTGGTCGCCACCCCGCCCACGCCCGAGTCGGGCGCCTGCACCTCCGCCGCAGTGTGTCGCGCCCTGTGCGACGTCATCGCCGACCTGGGTGGCTCGCCCTTTATCGCCGAATCCTCGGCCCGGGGCATCGACACCGAGGAGGTGATGCGCTTCATGGGCTATTCGGCGCTGAGGGATGAGGGCTATGAGGTGATCGACCTCAAGCGCACCGAGCGTGTGCGTGTGCCGGTGCCCGACGGCGTCGTGTTGGAGGAGGTAACCACCTGGCGCCCGGTCGTCGAGGCCGACGCCATCGTGAGCGTGCCGGTGCTCAAGACCCATGATCAGACCGACACGTCGCTGAGCCTCAAGAACCTCAAGGGACTGGTGATCGATGCCGACAAGCGACGCATCCACCAAGTAGGCGTCTTTCAGGGGGTGTGCGACCTGATTCGGCTGTTCAAACCCGCCTTTGCCCTCATCGACGGTCTCATCGGCCAGGAGGGGCTGGGGCCGGTGTTCGGCCTGCCGGTGGAGATGGGGTTGCTCATCGC
>SKLG01000233.1 GCA_007123335.1 Anaerolineae bacterium
CACAGCGCCCTCGCCGCGTTTCGCGCAGAGAGCGCCTACCCGGAGGATGAACATGTTGAACGAGGAGCTCCTGGCCATTCTCGCCTGCCCGGCCTGCAAAACCAAGGTGTCGTTGGTGGCCAATAAGTGGCTGGTCTGCCAGAACCCGGATTGCCGCCGCAAATACCCGATCAAGGACGACATCCCCATCATGTTGGTGGAAGAGGGAGACAAGTATATCGATGTTTCCGAGGAGTCGCTCGCCGAAACCGAGCCCGAATAGCAGGGCAACGGCACCGCCCAACGCCATAAGCCGCCCGAGGGCGCGCCGCGCCTGGACGCTCCTCGCGAGGCTCCTGTACCTCTCGCTGATGCTGGGCGTGCTCCTGCCCGGCCTCGCGCCTGCGGGCGCCCAGTCGCCGGCTCTGTCCGCGGAGATCGCGCACCGCTTTGGCCAGGACATCACCTTTACGCTGCAAGGGACCGTCAACAGCCCGGTGGTCGACGTGATCCTCTACTTTGGCCAGGAGGGCGAGGGGTTGGTACGCCGCGTCTATCCCCCCTTTGAGCGCGGCCAGCGCCTCGACGTCACCCACATCGAAGAGCTGGACACCGGCCAATTCACCCTGGGGCGAGAGATTGTGGCCTGGTGGGAGCTGCACACGGCCGACGGCGCGATCCTGAGGACGGAGCCACAGCGCCGCACCTACATCGACGAAAATCATGATTGGAAGCTCCTCCAGGGTGAGCGGGTCGACTATTACTGGTACGGCAACGATGCGCGGCTCGCCCAGCGGCTGCTGGACACCGCCGAGGAGGTCATCGAGCTCCTGGCCGACGACGTGGGCATCGTCGTCGAGCGGCGGGTGCGCATCTATGCCTACAACACCGCCGCCCACATGTCGCGGGCGATCTTTTCGCGCAGCCAGGTCTGGGACGACCGGGTGTTGACCCTGGGCGTGTCGGTAGGCAACGAGACGCTGCTGCTCCTGGCCACCTATCCCGACGCCGAGCGGATCGCCGCCCATGAGCTGAGCCACGTCATCGTGGGCATGGTGACGGACAACCCCTATAGCTCGTTGCCGCGCTGGCTCGATGAGGGGCTGGCCATGTACGCCGAGGGGGATCTGCCGGCCAACAACCGCCAGGCACTGGAGCGGGGGGTGCGCGAGGACGCCCTCCTCTCGGTGCGCTCCATGAGCAGCTACAGCGGGCGCGCCGGTGAGGTCGACCTCTACTATGGCCAGGCCCACAGCATCGTGACCTTTATGCTGGATGCCTATGGCCGCGACAAGATGCGCGAGCTGTTGCTCGTCTTTGGCGAGGGGACGCGCCAAGAGGACGCCCTGCAGCGGGTCTATGGCCTCACCCTGGAGGAGCTGGACAACGAGTGGCGCGCCAGCCTCGGCCTGGGGCCGCGCCGCCTGCCCGTTGAGGAGCCCGCGTCGCAGCCGAGGTCGCAGACCGGCCCATTGGCCGCCGAGCCGGTTCAACAGGGGTGGGCCGGCCTCTGGCGCCTGAGCGCGGGAGCGTTAGTTCCTCTGTTGGCGACGGGGCTATCGCGGGCGCGAGATGCACAGGCCGATGATGACGAGCCTTCCGGCGCGTGGCGAGGCCCCTTGCCGTAATGCCCGAATTACCCGAGGTAGAAACGATCGCCAGGGGCCTTCAGGAGCGGTTGCCCCAGGCGGAACGGATCGTCAGCGCCCGCGTCACCTGGCCGCGCACCGTGGCCACGCCGACGGTCGCCGAGTTTGTGCGCGGCGTGGTGGGCCAGCGGGTGCGCGCCGTCGGGCGGCGGGGCAAGTTCCTGCTGCTCTCCCTGGATGACGCCGAGCTGATCATCCACCTGCGCATGAGCGGACGGATTTTATGTCAATGCGAAGCATCCAGCACGCCGCCAACCTGGCTCCCTTATGTGCGACTGCACCTGACCTTTGCCTCGGGTTTGGAGCTCTTTTTCGTCGACATGCGCAAGTTTGGCCGCGTGTACCTGGTGCGCGACGCCGAGGAGATCGTGGGCGACCTCGGCCCCGAGCCGCTCGCGCCCCGCTTTGATGTGGCGACGCTCCAAGGGTGCCTCTGCACGCGACGCCGTCAGCTCAAGCCACTCCTGCTCGACCAGCGGGTGCTGGCCGGGCTGGGCAACATCTATGTGGACGAGGCGCTATGGGCGGCCGGCCTGCACCCCTTGCGCCGCTCTGACACGCTGAGCGACGACGAGGTGGCCCGGCTGCACGCCGCCATACATCAGGTGCTGCGCGATGCGGTGCGCAATCGCGGCACCACGCTACGGGACTATCGCAACGTCGCCGACGAGGCCGGCGAGAACCAGGCCGTGCTGGCCGTGTATGGGCGCGAGGGGCAACCCTGCCCCCGCTGCGGAACCGCCATCCGCCGCCAGGTGGTGGGCGGGCGCGGCACGCACCTTTGTCCGGTCTGCCAGCCCGAACCGGAAGGGGTCAAAGACGAGGATACCTGAGATGCATCGCATACTAGTCATCAACCCTGGCGCGACGTCGACCAAGGTATCGCTGTTCGAGGACGAGATGGAGCGTTTCTCCGCCACGCTGCCGGCGCCCGACGGCGCGCCGGAGCGCGATAGCGTGCTGGCCCAATACGCCCCGCGCCGCGACGCCGTGCTGGCGCAGCTCGAACGCTGGGGCATGTCCGTCGATGCGCTGGACGCCGTCGTCGGGCGCGGCGGGATGCTGCCGCCGGTGTCGGGGGGGACGTATCGCGTCAACCAACGCATGGTGGAGGAGATGCTCACTCCCGGCGAGCGAGAGCACGCCTCCAACCTCGGCGCGCCGCTGGCGGCGGCCATCGCGGCCCAATCCAACATCCCCGCCTTTATCGTCGATCCGGTGAGCGTCGACGAGTTTGAGCCGCTGGCGCGGGTGAGCGGCCTGCCCGAGATCGAGCGGCGCAGCATGTCCCACGCGTTGAACCTCAGGGCGATGGCCCGCCGGGGCGCGAAGCATCTGGGCCAGCCCTACGCGGCGGTGAACCTGGTGGTCGTGCACCTGGGCAGCGGCATCTCGGTGAGCGCCCATCGCCGTGGACGGATGATCGACGTCAACCAGGCGCTGGACGGTACGGGCCCCTTTGCGCCAGAGCGGGCCGGCGGCCTGCCGGTGGGCGACGTCATGCGCATGGCCTTCTCCGGCCAATACACCTATGCCGAGATGTTTCGCCGGATCACTCGCCGGGGCGGGCTGGCGGCGCACCTGGGCACCAACGACGCCCGCGAGGTAGAGCGGCGCATCACCGCCGGCGACGACCACGCCCGCCTCATCTATGAGGCCATGGCCTACCAGATCGCCAAGGAGATCGGCGCCATGGCCACGGTGCTCCACGGCGATGTGCAGGCCGTGATCCTCACCGGCGATTTGGCCCGCTCGCAGATGCTCATCGAGTGGGTGCAGGCGCGCACGGCGTGGATCGCGCCGGTGGTGGTGTTCCCCGGCCAGATGGAGATGCTGGCCATGGCCCAGGGCGCGCTGCGCGTGTTGCGCGGCCAAGAGCAA
>SKLG01000530.1 GCA_007123335.1 Anaerolineae bacterium
CCTTTTACGCCAACGAATTTGACGCCATCTATGCCATCTATTCGCCCTACCAAAGCGGCATGGTGGCGCCACCGGTGGCGCAGCGCTGGATTCCGGTGGATCCCAGTATTCTACCGGGACGTTCTGACGAATGGCTGGAGCCGGTTATCGAAACCAAGCCCAAGGTGCTCTTTGAGCACGCCCTTGAGGAGTGGATCCTGGTACGCCTTTACCAGTTTGTGATGGAATCGGCAGCCAGCGAACATGCGGCGCGATTCCGCGCCATGGACAATGCCAGCACCAACCTGACACGGATGATCGAAGAGCTCACACAAACCTATCATACCGCACGACAGCACGCTATTACCATGGAAATGTTGGACCTGGTCGCCGGCTCTGGCATCCTACGGCGCCCTGGGGAATCGTAAATATCCTATATGTATCGTAGCGATAGTAAAAGACAGGAAGTAATCATGGCGCACGAGTACATCTCGGTCCGCGGCGCCCGACAGCATAATCTCAGAAACATCGATATCGACATCCCCCGTGACAAGCTGGTGGTGATCACCGGCCTGTCCGGCTCGGGCAAGTCGTCGCTGGCCTTTGACACCATTTACGCCGAAGGGCAGAGACGTTATGTAGAGTCGCTTTCGGCTTACGCTCGGCAGTTCCTCGGACAGATGGACAAGCCCGACGTCGACTCGATCGACGGGCTTTCCCCCGCTATCAGCATCGACCAAAAAGCCACCAGCCGCAGCCCCCGCTCGACGGTGGGAACCGTCACCGAGGTCTATGACTATTTGCGGCTGCTCTATGCTCGGGCGGGCATCCCCCACTGTCCCCAGTGTGGGCGCGAGATCAGTCGCCAGAGCGCCCAAGAGATCGTCGAATCCTTATTGACCCTGCCATCAGGCAGTCGAATCCTGCTCATGGCGCCGATCATCCGTGATCGCAAGGGCGAGCACAAGCGGGTGCTGGCCGACCTGCGCAGAGCCGGTTATGTGCGTGCACGAATCGACGGTGAGGTGCGCGAACTGGATGAGACCATTCCTCTAGACCGTTACAAGATGCACACCATCGAGGCCGTGGTGGATCGGCTGATCATCCGGCGTGATGAGGGACAGGACGAGACAACGCAAAAGGGCGTCGACGACGGCGCGAGACCCAGCGCAGACACTCGTATGCGGTTGAGCGACTCGGTGGAGACTGCCCTTGAATTGGGCGACGGCGTGGTGCTGGTGCAAGTCTTGAAATCTGGCGAGCCCGACGACGAGATCATGTATTCGGAGAAATACGCCTGCCCGACCTGCGGCATCAGCATGCCCGAGATCGAGCCGCGCAGCTTTTCCTTTAACAGCCCACACGGCGCCTGCCCCGAGTGCACTGGGCTGGGCACGCAACGGAAATTTGACCCGCAACGCGTCGTGCCTGATGACGAGGTGCCGCTTTCTGATGGCGCCATCGAGCCCTGGGCGTCATCCAGCAAGGGCGAAGAATATTTTAGCCACCTTTTGCAGGGCGTGGCCAAGCACTATGGCTTTTCGGTGGATGCGCCATGGCAAGACCTCAGCCCCGAACAACGGGAGGTGGTGTTGCACGGCAGCGGCGGTGAGATGGTCGAAGTGGCCTATCGCAACCGACAGGGGCGGATCCGCACCCACCAAACCGCTTACGAGGGCGTCATCCCGAACCTGGAGCGGCGCTACCGCGACACCTCTTCGCAACGGGTGCGCGAGTCGCTGGAAGAGTACATGAGCGAGGGTCCCTGCCCGGCCTGCAATGGCCGACGCCTGCGCCCAGAGAGCCTGGCCGTTACCGTCGGTGGAATCCCCATCGATGCGTTGACGAACAAGTCGGTCGATCAGGCCATCCGCTTTGTGCAAGAACTCCCAGAGCATCTGAACGAGCGTCAGCTTCTTATCGCTCGACAGATCCTCAAGGAGATTGTCTCCCGCTTGCAGTTCATGGTTAACGTGGGGCTGCACTATTTGACGCTGGACCGCGGAGCGGCCACGCTCTCGGGCGGCGAGGCCCAACGTATCCGCCTGGCGACACAGATCGGCTCGCAGCTCATGGGCGTGCTGTACATCCTCGACGAGCCCAGCATTGGCCTGCACCAGCGCGACAACGCGCAACTCATCGAGACGCTGCTGCAACTGCGCGACCTGGGCAACTCGGTGCTGGTTGTCGAGCACGACGAGGCGACGATCCGTGCCGCCGATCATATCGTTGACCTGGGCCCAGGTGCTGGCGAGCACGGTGGAGAAGTGGTCGCGCAGGGCACCCTTGACGACATCCTGGCCTGCGAGGACTCGGTGACGGGCCGCTATCTGCGCGCGGCGAGCGACGGAGCTGTAACCGGCGTCGCCAGGCGCCGCCGAGCCTCTCGGCCTCAACCCGGCCATGGCAAATGGCTGACCGTGCGCGGCGCCCGAGAGCACAATCTCAAAAGCATCGATGTGCATCTCCCCCTGAGTCGGTTCGTGGCCATCACCGGGGTATCAGGCTCGGGCAAGAGCAGCCTCTTGATCGAGATCGTCCATCGGCGCCTGGCCCAGGCGCTGCATCGCGCATCGACCCGCCCCGGCGACCATGACGCCATCGAGGGGATACAGTACCTGGACAAGGCCGTCGAGATCGATCAATCTCCCATCGGCCGTACGCCGCGCTCAAACCCGGCCACCTACACGGGTATCTTTGGGCCATTGCGCAACCTCTTTGCCACGCTGCCAGAGGCCAAGATTCGCGGCTACAAACCGGGCCGTTTCTCCTTTAACGTCAAGGGAGGACGTTGCGAGGCCTGTCAGGGCGCAGGGATCATCCAGATCGAGATGCAGTTCTTGCCCGACGTCTATGTACCCTGCGAAGTGTGTCACGGCCAACGCTACAACCGCCAGACGCTAGAGGTTCGCTACAAAGACGCCAACATCGCCGATGTGCTGGACATGACCGTCGACGAGGCGTTGCGCTTCTTCAAGAACATTCCGGCCGTCCGCAACAAGCTGGAAACGCTACACGACGTGGGGCTGGGCTACATCCGCCTGGGTCAGCCGGCGACGACGCTCTCCGGCGGTGAGGCACAGCGGGTCAAGCTGGCTCGCGAGCTGTCTCGGCGGGCGACCGGCAACACGCTGTATATCCTTGATGAGCCCACGGTGGGGCTGCATGCCGCCGATGTCGAACGGCTGCTGCATGTGCTCGGGCGTCTCGTCGATGCCGGGAACACGGTGATGGTCATCGAGCACAACCTCGATGTGATCAAGAGCGCCGATTGGATCATCGATCTCGGCCCAGAAGGAGGCGACGCAGGGGGCTATCTCGTCGCCGAAGGCACCCCCGAGGAGGTGGCCGCACACCCCAGCTCGTACACGGGCCAGTTTCTGCGCCAGGTCTTGCCCAGCGTGGACGACGACGCAAATGGTCAGCGTGACCACGTCGCCGAGACCCCCATGTCTGCTTCGACGAGATCGAGCTAGGGGAGATCGCAACATGGATCTCCTCAAGAGCTTTTACCTCTGGAACATCGGCTGCCAGATGAACCGCGCCGACGCCGCGCGATTGTCCGAGGCGCTGGAGCGCCGAGGGTATCTGGCCACCCGCGAGCCGCGCGAGGCCGATCTGCTCATCCTCAACACCTGCGTGGTGCGCCAGAGCGCCGAGGACAAGGTGGTGGGTCGCTTGAGTTCGCTGAAATCGCTCAAGCAGGGAAACGATCGGATGTTGCTGGTGATGGGCTGCTTTGTCGACGACGTAGAGGAGCTGGCGGAGACGTATCCTTTTGTCGATGCCTTTTTCGCGCCATCAGACATTGCCAGCGTACTAGAGTATGTGGATCATAAGGATCGACGACGTGCCCACGGTGGTCCACTGGATGACCCTCTTTCGGCCCCCGAGATCGCTGAACAGGTGCCTATCAGCTATGGCTGCGACCATCACTGCACCTACTGTATCGTGGCGTTGCGTCGTGGCCGTCAGCAGAGCCGCCCAGTCGCAGAGATACGCCGTGATGTGGAGGAGCTTGTCTCTCGCGGGGCGCGAGAGATCACGTTGCTGGGACAGAACGTGGACGACTATGGCAGCGACCTTCCCGGGGGCGTCACCCTGTCGACGGTGCTACGCGCCATCCACGACACCGACGGCCTGTGGCGCATCCGCTTTCTCACCTCGCATCCGCAGGAGATGACCGATGAGATCATCACCACCGCGACAGGACTGCCCAAACTATGCGAGAGCTGGGAACTCCCCATCCAGTCGGGTGACGATGACGTGTTGCGGCGCATGGGCCGAGGGTACACAGTGGCCCATTTTCGCGACCTGGTGAACCGCATCCGCGCCGCCACCGCCCCTCGCGACTGCGCCATCAACACCGACATCATCGTGGGCTTTCCCGGTGAAACCGCCGAGCAGTTTCAGCGCACTCTGGATCTAGTGCGCGAGGTACGCTTTGATGTCGTGCATGTCGCCGCCTATTCGCCGCGACCGGGCACGGTGGCGGCACGCCTGGTCGACGATGTTCCCGCGGCAGAGAAGGAACGGCGTCGCGCCGCCATCGAAGAGGCACAGACCGAGATAGCGGCCGAGATCAACGCCCAACTGTTGGGAAGAGATGTCGAGTTGCTCGTCGACGGCTTTCAGGGAGGGCGCTGGCGCGGCCGCACGCGCACCAACAAACTGGTCTTTTTTGATGCCGACGGCAATGCACCGGGTGCGGGCGTCGGAGCCGGCGCGAACTGGCTGGGGCACCTGGTGCAGGCGCGAATCACCTGGACGGGGCCGTGGTCGATGCGGGCATACAAGCCCAGGCTGCTCAGATAGCGCCACACAAGTGAGTAGATGGTCGTCGCGGGCCAAAGGCCCGCGACCCATCCCATAGAGGTTAGCGTTCTCGCTCGCGATGGTCGCGGAAATAGAGGCGTAGCGGCGTGCCCTCGAACTTGTATCGCTTGCGGATCTGGTTTTCCAGGTAGCGTTTGTAGCCAAAGTGCACGATTCGCCGGTCGTTGACAAAAAAGACGAATGACGGCGGCTCGGTGGCGGTCTGCGTGCCATAGTAGATGCGCAGTTTCTTGCCGCCTTTGGTCGGCGGGGAGCGCCGGGCGACAGCATCACGAATCATATCATTGATCTGTGAGGTGTTCAGCCGCACGGTACGCTCCTGCTGCACTCGCAGGGTCATAGGCAGAATGCGGTTCACCCGCTGGCCGGTGAGCGCCGAGACGAATAGCACCGGCACATAGGGCATAAAGCGCAACTCACGGCGTACATATGTCTCATAGGCGGCCATGGTGTGGGTATCCTTTTCTACCAGATCCCACTTGTTCACTACCACAATAACGCTCTTGGCCTGATCGAGGATATAGCCTGCCACGTGCGTGTCTTGAGCCGTGACCCCATCGACGCCATCAATGAGCAAGAGTACCACGTCGGCGCGGCTGATGGCGCGGAGGGCGCGCAGGACGCTGTATTTCTCGATGCCCTGCTCAATACGCCCCCGACGCCGAATACCCGCTGTGTCGATGAGCACAATCTCCTCATCTTTGTACAGAATACGGGTATCGATAGCATCACGGGTGGTGCCGGGGCTCGCGCTGACGATGACCCGTTCTTCACCCAACAGGCGGTTGATCAAAGAGGATTTGCCCACATTGGTGCGCCCAACCAGGGCGACGTGCAGCGCCGCTTCATCCTCCTCTTCTGTGGGCATATCGGGGAGCGCCTCGGTGATGCGATCCAAAAGCTCGCCGGTGCTCATCCCTCTTTCCGCCGACACACTCAACGGATCACCAAGCCCGAGGGCATAGAACTCGGGCACATTGAGCTCACGCTTTAGGTTGTCGACCTTGTTCACCACGAGCAAGATCGACTTTTCAGTGCGGCGCAGCAGGTTGGCGATCTCATAGTCCTGGCCAGTGACGCCATCCATGACGTCACCCATGAACACAATGACATCGGCTTCGTCGATGGCGATCTGCGCCTGCGCACGTACCTGTCGAGTGATGCTGGCGTCGCTGATACTAGGATCGCGCCTGATGCTGCCAGCGTCGGCATCATCATCTAACACCAGCCCACCGGTATCGATAAGGGTGAACACTCGATTACCCCACTCGACATCCACATAGTGGCGATCGCGTGTCGTCCCCGGCAGATCCTCGACAATGGCGAGACGTTGTCCCGCCAGTCGGTTAAAAAGCGTGGATTTACCTACATTAGGACGCCCCACCAGGGCGACCAGCGGCTTTCTAGCCATAGTTCGTTCCCGTCTATCGGTTATGGAGTTCCAGCGCCAACTCGGGTGGGCGTCTCACCAGGCGCCGCAGTTGCCGTCAGGGCATTTGTAGGCGGCGATGTAGCGACAACGGTACCCGTTACCGTCCGCGTCGCCGTGATGGTCGGCGTCATGTCCAGATCCCCTGTTGCTGTCGTGTCGATCGTGGGGGTAGGCGTGACCTCAGGAGGTTCCGTGATAATGACCTCTACCGACTTGGGTGAAATGTCGCTGACCACCAGGTCGCGCAGCTTGCTATCCTGGCTCACCAGCAGGTTGACGACGGGCCGGACCTGATGCGTACCGGGCCCAAGACCGCCCAGGTCCACATAGGCTTCGAGCAGATCCGATTCTAGCTCGTCCAACAGAACAGAAGGGCCCGTCAAGATGACATCGATCTCGGACACTGAGAGCCTGGCCACCAAGTCAGAGCGCAACTTTTTGGTGCCTAGAGGCAGATCCATCGTGATGCCACCGGTCATGGCGTCGATGCTGACGGTGACCAGAACGGATGGCGTCTCGCCTTCTCTGATATCGAGAACCGATACCCCTTCAGGCAGATCCAGATCCATGCGTTCCGCGATCATGCGTGTTGCCCCACTGATGTCGATCTCATCCTTGACCTCAATCAACCCACCCATGGCATCGATCACCGAGGGAGGACCCACGATGGTGACCGTCGCAGGCACCACACTCACCCCGCTGAGATAATAGCCGCGCGCAGGATGGCCCGTCGTACGCACCCGCACCGCCACCTCGCGATAATTCTGCCTTCGCTCGATCACCACCGTCACGGAAACGGTCTGAGGGGTCAGTCTAACGCCTGGCACGGCCTGCCCGGCCTCATCCACAGCCAGCGGCGCCACGTCTCTTTCGATGGTCGCGCGCTCATTGAGCAAGGATACAGCCACTCGCACGTGGCTCACCCGGTCCACCAACGAACTCGGGCCATCAACACGCACCACCTCGGGCTTGACCTCAGGCGCATAGATGCGGTAACCCAGAGGCACATCATCGCGGTTGGTCAGGTTGACCTGCACCTCTTTGAGTTCTTGCTTGACCTGCTCCAAACGCACATAGACGGTACTGGGCTGCACGCTGAGGATGGTAACCGTCGGATCCGAGACCGTAACCTCCACCGGCACAGCATGCATCCCCTCGCCGAGTCCGCTCCAGTCGCTCACCGCGTTAAAGTCTGTAACCCGAAGCGTATCCCAACGGGAGGAGAAGGTCTTGATCCGCACTTCTACCTGCTGGATCGGTTCATTGGTGGCCACATATCCTGACGGCGCATCCAACACCGTGATGGGGATAGGGCGCGGGAAGGTCCCTTCATAGGGACGATCTTCCTGATACATGGCGTTCGTCCAAACCACTATCGACAGCAAAAGCGCCAGGAGCGCCGTACCTATATCATCCCAAATTCTCTTGCGCACGTGCCCATCCTCCGCTTTGTGCAGCCGTGGCCCGCTCAGGCCGCGTCTGCGCCTCCTGTGCCCCTAGACCGACGCGTGGTGCGCCCGACGCGCTTGGGGGCCAGCAATTCCATCAACAGATTGCTCAAACGCCGTTCATCCAGATGACGGACAATGCGACCATTTCGAGCGATAGAGATGATGCCCGTCTCCTCTGAAACGACCAAAGAGATAGCGTCCGTCTGCTCTGTAATACCCACCGCCGCCCGATGCCGCGTGCCCAGGTGAGTCTCTGACACCACCGTCTCGGCAAGGGGCAGCACACATGCCGCCGCGATGATCCGGTCGCCGCGAATGATGACAGCGCCGTCATGAAGAGCGGTGTTGGGAAAGAATATCGTCTGCAGAATATCTGACACAACGAGACTGTCTAATCGTACCCCCGTCTCGACGTGATCCTGTAATCCCGTTTCACGCTCGATGACGATGAGGGCACCATGGCGCCGTCCAGCAAGACGCTGACAGGCGGCAGCGATCTCTGAGACCACGCGCTGCAGCTCAATATCCTGGCCCGACCAAAGCGAAAGCCCGCCAGCCCGCCCCAATCGATCCAACGCTCGACGCAGCTCGGGCTGGAGGATAATGGCCACCACCACCAATAAGGCCTGACCGCTGCTCCTGAGCAACCAGTTAAACGCCGTCAGCCCGGCAATGCTGCCGAACAATGATACCACCAACGCCAGCAGGATCACGCCGCGCAAGAGCTGCACCGCCTGGGTACCGCGCACCATAAGCAACACGCCATAGATGACGGTGGCCACCAGCAGAATATCAACGATATTGCGCAGGTCCAGCTTGGACAGGATCCAGATAACGTTCGCCACTAGTGCGCTACCCCTTGATCATGACGTCGAGTAGGATGCGACAAGAATCGCCTTTTGAGCATGGAGGCGGTTTTCCGCCTGATCAAACAGCCAGGACTGCGGGCCGTCAGCCACCTCATCGGTGATCTCTTCGCCGCGATGTGCCGGCAGACAATGCATCACCCCGACATCACGATTGGCCAGCGCCAGCAGAGCCTCATTGATTTGATAAGGTCGAAAGATCTGGCGCCGCCGGGTAGCCTCTTCTTCCTGGCCCATACTGGTCCAGGTATCGGTATAGACGACATCGGCATCACGGATAGCCTCACGCGGCTCATGAAAGAGCTCGATGCTAGCACCTGTGTCGACGGCCATGGTCTTTGCCTGTTGCACCACCTCTGCCAGCGGGCCATAGCCCTCCGGCGTAGCAGCGACGAGGTGCATACCCACTTGAGCGGCGCCATAGAGCAGCGAGTGAAGGACATTGTTGCCGTCGCCGATATAGGCCAACTTGACGCCTTCCAGGCGATCTCGCTTCTCCAGAATGGTCAACAGATCGGTGAGCCCCTGACAGGGATGGTTGAAATCCGAGAGGCCGTTGATCACCGGGACCGTAGCCCAGCGAGCCAGTGCGAGGACATCCTCATGGCTAAAGACACGCGCCATGATACCATCCACATAGCGACTCAGCACCCTTGCGGCATCGGGTATAGACTCTCGCTCACCGAGGCGAATTTCCTCTGGGGCAAGATAGATCGCCCGGCCCCCAAGCTGGCTCATGCCCACATCAAACGAGACACGGGTGCGCAAGGAGGGCTTTTGAAAGATCATGCCCAGCGTCTTGTCGGCCAGGCGTTGGCGTTGGGTCTCACACCCTTGGCCCCCTGCCCTCCACTGACTCTTGAGTGCCAGGGCCAGATCCAGCAACTCGTGAACGTCCGCAGGCTTTAGATCGGCCAAACTCAGAAAATCTCGCTTTGTCATCTGTGCTTTCCACCCCGCATGAGAAGCGCACCCATGAGATGATGGGCGCTCATAGCTCTCTTGGTCGACGCGCGCTCACCAGGTCGTAATGTACCTGCCAGCGACGCGTCTCGACGTCCAACAGTCCCAACTCTTTTAACACAGCCTCTAGACGCCCCCGTCCGGCAAGGCGCCATGGAAAGAAGCGTGCCTCCCAGCCCACTCGGTTGGACAGCCATAGCACCCCTCCAGGCTTGACCACCCGGATCATCTCACGCAGCGCACGCCTCGGATCAACGACGAACTCGAGAGACTCGAGACACGATACCGCGTCAAAACTGCTATCCCCAAAGGGCAGAGACATGGCATCGGCGCAGATCCAGGTAACCTCATCTTCCCCATGGTCATCCGTTGCCATCCGCGCCTCATCCAGCATACCCCGAGATCGATCGGCGCCGACCAGGTTGATCTCTTGGGTCATACTGCGCAGCAACGCCAGCGGCACCCGACCGGTGCCAGTGGCCACATCGAGCAGTCGCGGATTGGGCACTTTATACAAGCTGCCGGCGATGGGCAGGGCCACAAAGGCCAACTCGTTGACGTACTTTAGATCCTTGATGCGGTCATAGCGCCCGGCGGTCCAATCGTAGAGCAGAACCACCGCCGACGTGCCGAGATAAGTGCCCTCGGTAATGATCAGCAGCCAGTAGAGCAACGCGCCCACCAGCGCACCAAGACTGATGGCAATGACTATAAAAGTAGTGGTCATGCGCAGATCGCGTCCTGCACATTGCCCTGGTGTCCGGGGCTCCCTTGCTCAGATCCTAGGCGCGCCGGGCTGCCAGTATATGGCTCTCTCCACATAGACCCTATCTCGCTATATGTCGGGTAGACGGTATATTATAGCACTGCGCAGGGTATAAAAACAAAACGGGCTCGGCAAGGCTCCCCTCGCGAACCCGTGAACTCGACTATGCCTCGCCCCTCAATCGTGTACGATCACCACATCCTTGGCCACAGGGCCCTTGTTGGTCTGCCCAGTCGTGTATTCAACCGTTTGCCCTGATCGTGGTGCCCGGCCCTCTAATGCTGAGGCATGCACAAAAAGATCCTGGCCCTCAGGATCGCGCACGAACCCATAGCCCTTGCGTCGATCGAACCACTTGACCGTGCCGCGTCGTCGCCGCGACAACTCGACCAGTGCTCGACAGCCCGGACACAGGCCGGAAGGAGCCGCACTATCCCGCTTGCGTTGCTCGGTCGCAGTGAGCAGATAGCGAACCCCGCATCGCGTGCAGACCAGTTCTCTATCACGCAATGGCACGCCCCATACTCCCTACTGTTCCGCTTCTTCCTGATCGATCGGGCCTTCTGGGGTGTCCTCCGGCGATTCCATCGACTCTAGATCATCTGGCTGGTCCGGGGCCTGACTCAGGCTGAGGCTGATGCGATGCCTCTCGGCATCCACGCTGAGGACGAGCAACTGTAGCACATCGCCTTCGCTCACCACGCGGGAGGCATCGGCAACCTGGCCTTCCTCCAACTCGGAGATGTGCACCAGACCTTCGACGCCCGGTTCAAGCTCGACAAAGGCGCCAAAGTCGACAACGTGTGTCACCGTGCCGACGACAAGCTGCTCCGGTTGATAGCTCGATTCGACGTCGGCCCAGGGATCAGGCTGCGTGCGCTTGTAACTCAACCCCACCCGTTGGCGCTCACGGTCGACATTGAGCACCATGACCTCGATCTCATCGCCGACGGATAATACCTCACCAGGATGATTGACCCGCCCCCAAGACAACTCGGAGAGGTGCACCAATCCATCCATACCGCCCAAGTCCACAAAGGCGCCAAAATCCACGAGGTTACTCACCACACCGGTGCGGACTTGGCCCTCTTCCAGCTCCTCCAAGAGCTGCTCACGCTGCTGGGCGCGATGCTCGCGCCGGGCTGCGCGCTCGGAGAGGATAAGGCGTCGTCGCCTTCGGTTCACCTCGATGACCTTGACGGCCAACTCGCGCCCCACCACCTCGGCCAGGGCATCGGCCTGAGCATCTTGGGAGCGACCACGACGCAAATCGACGATCTGCGACGCCGGAATAAACCCTTGCAGGCTGCCAAAGGCGCCCAGAGCGCCACCTTTGTTAAAGCCAGTCACCTTGACCTTGACGACATCACCGCTCTCGACGAGTTCGTGGGCATGCTGCCATTCTTCGTACTCTTGCGCCAGCTGCAACGAGACGATGGGCGCACCGGTTGCTCGGTCCAGGTGCATCACATAGACGTACACTCGCGCGCCGACTTGGAGCTTGACGAGTTCTTCAGGGGACATTTGCTGGAGTTCACGCGGAGCGATGAGGGCATCCTGCTTGACGCCAATATCCACCAAGACCTCACCAGGATGGACACTGAGCACCTCACCCTCGCGGATATCACCTCGCTTGGGCTCCACATAGTCAAACTCTTCGCCCATGTGTTCCCATAGCGTGGCAAAGTCCTCTTCTGGCGCATTGTCCGGCCTCGAGTCCGTCATGTTTCCCCCGATAAGTCGTGGGTGATGGGTCGATCTCGCCGCAAACGCTTGTATGTCGGACAGACCATGGCACTCAGGGCCAATATAAGACGACATCTATCACAAGAGCGTCCCCTATTGCCCATAAAGAGACAAGGGCACTGTATGGTCTATTTGATTTATGTTTTTCTGGATGTATTATACCAATAGGGATGAAGGATGTCAACTAAAAACACATCTGTTCAGAGCCTCCGCCTATTCGCCAAATCTCATGGCCCTGCATCGCAGCTTCGAGCTCAGCCTTCGTCGCTCGGGGCTCGAGACCCAGCTTCGAATCGAGCGCGTACAGCTTGAAGTAGTAGCGATGCTCACCGCCCGGCGGGCAAGGCCCCCCGTAACCGATACGCCGAAAGTCGTTGACACCCTGCACACCTCCCTGCGGAGGCCGCTCGTCGGTGCTCATGCCCTCGGGAAGCTCGCTCACCGAAACCGGGATGTCGCAATAGACCCAATGGACCCAGGTGCCGGCCGGCGCATCCGGGTCTTCGCAGATCAGCGCGAGCGAGCTCGCTTCGCTCGGAACCCCCCGCCATGACACCGGCGGCGAGACGTCGGCTCCATCACAGGAG
>SKLG01000162.1 GCA_007123335.1 Anaerolineae bacterium
ACCCCGCCACCATCAACCCGCAGGAGTGGATGGGCCGCGAGGAAGAGGGCATCCTGGTCGTCCCGCGGGCGGGCGAGGTGCTCTATCGGCTACAAGAGGACAAAGCCAAGCAATAAGTAGGTCATCATAGATAAGCAAGATGTTCAGGATGTTTTTTATTCCTTTATCCTGTTTATCCTGTTCATCCATGTAGATAAGGAGGTCATCGCATGAGCGATATCGGATTGATCGGTCTGGCCGTCATGGGCCAGAATCTGGTGTTGAACATGGCCCACCACGGCTTTTCGGTGGCGGTGTACAACCGTACAACTGAGCGCACCCGCGAGTTCATCGACAGCGAGGATGCCCAGGGCCTGCCCATTACGGCGACATACTCGCTGGAGGAGCTGCTCGGAGAGTTGGAGCGGCCGCGCAAGATCATGCTCATGGTTCAGGCCGGCGCAGGGACCGACGCCGTCATCGATCAACTGCGCCCCCTGGTGGAGCCGGGCGATCTGATCATCGATGGGGGTAACTCGTTCTACAAGGATACCGAGCGCCGCGCCATATCTCTGGCCAAGGAAGACATTCTCTACATCGGCACCGGCGTCTCCGGCGGTGAGGAGGGCGCCCTTAAGGGACCGGCCATCATGCCCGGCGGCCAAGAAGAAGCGTACAAGATGGTGGCGCCGATCTTTACCGCCATCGCCGCTGTGGCCGAGGGCGAGCCCTGCGTGGCCTACCTGGGTCCCAGAGGCGCCGGTCATTATGTCAAAATGGTGCACAACGGCATCGAGTATGGCGACATGCAGCTCATCGCCGAATCCTACGACATCATGCATCGCGCGCTGGGACTCTCGGCCCAGGAGCTGCACGAGGTCTATGCCGATTGGTACGAGGGCGAGCTCGAATCCTATCTCATCGAGATCACCCGCGACATTTTCACGCAGATCGATCCCGAGACCGGCCAGCCCCTGGTAGAGATGATCCTCGACGAGGCCCAGCAAAAGGGCACCGGCAAATGGACCTCGCAGGATGCGTTGGATGTCGGCGCCCCTATCCCGACGATCAACTCGGCAGTGACGGCGCGCATCATCTCCTCCTTCAAAGAAGAGCGAGTGGCGGCCAGCGAAAAGCTAAGCGGTCCAGACGTCGCGGAAGGCCGTAGTGAGCTCGATCGTGATGCCCTAATCGATGACATGCGCCAGGCGCTCTACGCAGCCAAGATCTGCTCCTACGCCCAGGGCATGACGTTGCTCAAGCTGGCCTCGGAGGAGCACGAATATGGCCTCGACCTGGGCGCTGTGGCCAAGCTATGGCGTGGCGGCTGTATCATCCGCGCTCGCTTCCTGAACGACATCACCGCCGCCTATCGGCGCAACCCACAGCTCACCAACCTCCTCCTGGACGACTATTTCAAGGAGGCCATCCTCACCCGACAGGCGGCATTGCGCCGCGTCATCCAGGCCGCCGTGGGGTTGGGCATCCCCTGCCCGGCGTTCAGCGCCTCGCTGGCCTACTTTGACAGCTATCGCACGGCGCGGCTGCCGGCCAATCTCACCCAGGCGCAGCGCGACTATTTTGGCGCCCACACCTACCGGCGCATGGACAAGGAAGGCGTCTTTCACACCGACTGGGCTGGGCTGCACAGCTAAAAAGACACCAGACACACGAGGGGGCGCGGGCGTCTCGCCCGCGTTCTCGCCAGAGGGTACTGAATATAGGCTGGAAGAGCGGGCGAGACGCCCGCGCCCCTGGATGTCAGATCGCCTAATTACCTGGTATTCGACCGCAAGGAGGCGCAAGCCCATGGAGAACAAGAACGTCGTCATCGCCCAATCGGGCGGACCCTCGCCGGTGATCAACGCCTCCTTGCGCGGCGTGGTTGAGGCGATGCGCGACATGCCTGGCACGTTCGGCGCCCTCTACGCCGGCTATCACGGCATTGAGGGTGTGTTGCAGGAGGAACTGCTCGATCTCTCGGCTCAGGATGCCCAAGAGATCGCCCTGCTCAGCGTTACCCCGGCCGCGGGAGCCATCGGCACCTGCCGTTACAAGCTCCAGGAAAAGAACGCCGAGGATTTTGAGCGCGTCATCGAGGTGTTCAAGGCCCACAACGTGGGCTATTTCCTGTACAACGGCGGCAACGACTCGATGGATACGGCGTTCCAGATCGCCGAGCTGGCCCACCAGCGCGGTCTCGACCTGGTGGCCGTGGGTGTGCCCAAGACCATCGACAACGATGTAGGCGACAGTGCCTTCAAGCTCATCGACCACACCCCCGGCTATGGCAGCGTGGCCCGCTATTGGGCCTATACCGTCCAGGGCGCCGACGAGGAGAATCGCGGCTCCAGCCCCTCGGACCCGGTGCTTGTCATGCAGGCCATGGGGAGGCGCATCGGCTTTATCCCCGCCGCGGCGCGCCTGGCCGACCCCGACCGTGAGATGCCGCTACTCATCCTGCTGGCCGAGTCGGGCATCGAAATGGCCGAGCTGGCTGACCTGGTGAACGACACCCTGCGCCAGCATGGGCGGGCGCTGGTGGTCGTCAGCGAGGGGCTTGAGCTGGGCGAACTGGGCGAAACCCGCGATTCCTTTGGCCACGTGCAGTTTTCGGCCAGCGAGACCACGGTGGCGCAGATGATTGTCACCTACCTGAACCGCGCCGGCCTGGCCGCCCGTGGCAGCGCCCGGCTGAACGTCTCGGGCACCCACCAACGCCACGACATCGCCTCGGCCTCGGTCATCGACCTGGACGAGGCCTACGCCGTGGGCCGCAAAGCCGCCGAGCTGGCCGCGGCCGGCGAGTCCGGCTATATGGCCACCATCCTGCGCGAGCCGGGCTCCATCTACAACGTACGCTATGACAAGGTACCGCTGGAACTGGTGGCCGGGTCGGAGCGCACCTTTCCGGCAGAGTGGATCGCCCCGAACCGCGTCGATGTCACCGACGAGTTCGTGGCCTATGCCCGTCCGCTCATCGGCGACCACTGGCCCAGCATTCCACTGGTGAACGGGCTGCAACGCTACGCCCGGCTCAAGCCGGTCTTTGCCGAGCAAAAGCTCGCCGCCTACACACCCCAGGCCTATAGGCGCTCGTGAGGAGGATGATGAAAGCAGCGCGACTCGAAACCGAGGGACGCATCGAGATCGTCGAGATCGAGCGCCCAGGCGTAGGTCCCGACGACGTGCTCATCGAGGTGGCTTATGCCGGAGTGTGTGGCTCGGACCTGCACTCTTTTGAGGGCAGCCACCCCTTTCGCAAGCCACCGACGGTGTTGGGTCACGAGCTATCGGGCACCATCGTAGAGGTCGGGAGCAACGTCGGCGCGCAGAAGGCGTTGGCCATCGGCGATCAGGTCACCGTCATGCCTTATATCCATTGCAGGCATTGCGCCATGTGCCAGCGCGGACATACCAACATCTGCCTGAACAAGACGGTGCCTGGCATCAAGGGCTGGATTGGCACCTTTGCCGATTACTTTGTAGCGCCAGCGGCGGTCACCTATCGGTTGGGGCCCAACACCGACCTCAAATTGGGCGCACTGGCCGAGCCGCTGGCTGTGGCCGTGCACTCGGCGGATCAGGGACGCGTGACCCAGGGCGATCGTGTGCTCGTGCTGGGGGCAGGCACTATCGGGCTGCTCTCCGGCGTTGCTGCGCGGCAAATGGGGGCATCGGTGGTAGCCATCACCGATCTATATGAGCACAACCTTGAGGTAGGCCGGGCACTGGGCTTTGACAGCACTTATCAGGCCGATCGCGCCGATCTCGTCGAGGCCATCCGCACCGACCATCCCGACGGATTCGACGTTCTATTTCTCACCGCCGGCGCGGCAAGCACCGTGGTACAGGCGCTGTCGCTGGCCCAGCGGCGGGCGCGCATCGTGGCCACGGCGCTCTTTTCGCGGGCGGTGACCCTCGATTTAGGGCCGATCACGTTGGGCGAGATGGAGCTGGTGGGCACCCAGATTTATACCGACGCCGACTATCAGCGGGCGTTGAGGTGGTTGGACGAAGGTGCTTATCCCCTGGAACAGCTCATCGACCACGTACTGCCGCTAGACGAGGCGCAGGCGGCGCTGGAGATGCTCGCCAGTCGCAGCCAGGACGCCATCAAGATCCTGTTGCGGCCGACGCGGTAATCACATCATCGGAGGAACTCATGTCCGCCATTCGCGACTATGTCATGGAGCACGAACTCTTCTGTCACCACGATCATCATGCCGATTATGTCGAATTTGATGCCGGGCGCGAGGGTTATGACTATGCCTCGTTGCTGGGATATGCCACTGCGGATCTGATCACCGCCGAGGGGCCGCGTCGGTTGGGGGGCGAGACGCGGGGCAGGAGCCCCGCGCCCCCTATGGAGAGGGGGCGCATCGAAAGGCTGTGGCCCGCCATCCGCGTCACGGGCTATGGCCGCGCCGTTGACCTGACCTGTCGCGCGCTGTTCGACCTTCCTTATAGCCCGGAGCACTGGGATGCCATCGATGAGGCGCTGCAGGCTGCTATCGAGAATAAGACGGCGGAGGAGGTCTATCGTCACTTTGTCCACAAGCAGGCCGAGAATACCTGGACCTTGCACGACGGGCGCATGCGCCTGGACAATCCCCGCGCCCTTACGCCGGGGCTCTATCCCGCCTCTTATCGCTTTGCCTTTCGCATGGACTCGCTCTTTACCATGGTAGATGCGGCGCCTTTGGACGAGTTGGAGCACTTTACCGGGCGCTCGATCCATACGCTGGACGACGCCGTCGATGTGCTCAACGTCGCCATCGATCGTTTCGCAGAGACGGGCGAATTGGCAGCCATCAAGATCGGCATGGCCTACAACCGCGAACTGGCTGTGGACGATCCCACCCACCACGAGGCCGAGCTGGCGTTCAACCGCATCCGTAGCCGCAAGGTCTTTTGGGATGGCATGCAACAGAATAGCGGCGCGGTGGATGCGGCGGCCAGCCGCGCTCTGGGCGATTACTTCTTTCATCAGCTCATTCGTCGCGCCGACGCCGACAACCTGCCGGTGCAGATCCATACCGGCTACCTGGCCGGCAACTGGGGCTCCCTGGGCGGCACCAAAGCCATGCTCCTGATCCCGATTTTGGACAAGTACCGCCGCGTGCGGTTCGATTTCTTCCACGCCTCTTGGCCGTGGACGTCAGAACTGGGGGCCATGGCCAAGAACTATTCCAATCTGTGGCCCGATCTCTGCTGGGCCTGGGCCATGAACCCTACCGAGAGCGCCCGCGCCCTCTCGGAGTGGATCGATGGCGTGCCCTTTACCAAAATCCTGGGCTATGGCGCCGACACGCGCCTGCCCTGGTGCAACGTCGGCTACTCACTCCAGGCCAAAGATGGCATTGCCTGGGTGCTGGAGGAAAAGATCGCCCGCGGATTCCTTAGCGAGAGCACTGCCCGCGAAGTCGCCGACCGGATTATGCTTCAGAACGGAGAGGAGCTGTTCGACTTGTCATGAGCAAGGAGGCATCGACGGGCGATAAACTGGCTAGTCACATCGGCGGCAACAAAAAAGCCCTGGCACAGAACCAGGGCTTCTAAAATCAGAGCAAACTAAGCTTAGGCCTCGAGGCCGCCGATCTTGACCGAGCGCTCGACCTTGGTCGGGCTCACATAGCCGCTACCAGTGATCTTGCCACTGCTGCCAAAGAGGCGCATCTTGTGCCGTACCACCTCCTTGACCGCCTCGCGAGAGTGCAGCAGGAACTTGCGCGGATCGACGTTCTCGGGATCGGCGGCGATGGCCTTGTGCAGCGCCACGGTAAAGGCCTGGTTGAGCATAGTGGCCACATTGATCTTGGCGATGCCGTGCTGGATCGCCTCGACCTCGCTCGACTCTTTGACGCCTGAGGAACCGTGCAACACCAGAGGGATATCGATGATCTGACGGATTTCCTTGAGCAGCTCGATGTTCAACTCTGCCTCGGCCTCGCGCATGGCGTGCACCGATCCGATAGCCACGGCCAATGAGTCGCAGCCGGTGCGCTCGACAAACTCCTTCGCCTCTCCCGGCTGGGTCATGGCGTCGCAGACCTCTGCCTCCGTCACCCCATCGGTGGACTGGAGGACACAGCCCAGCTCTGCCTCGACCGGGATGCCGCAAACGTGGGCGATGTGAACGACACGCGCCGTCGTGGCGATATTCTCCTCAAAGGGCTTTTTGGAGCCGTCGAACATCAGCGAGGTAAACCCGGCGCGCAGACAACGCACGTTCTGGTCAAAGTCGGTGCCATGGTCAAGGTGCAACACCACCGGCACATCGGCCTCGGCGGCGGCGGATTTGACCATCGCCGCGGCGAAATCGAGCCCGGCGTAGCGAATCGCGCCCTGGCTCACCTGTAGGATCACCGGCGAGCGCTCTTCAACGGCGGCATCGACGATGCCCTGCACCTGCTCCATGTTATTGGCGTTGAACGCGCCGACGGCGTAGCGGCCCTCAAGAGCGGCACGCAGCATCTCCTGACTGGTTACGAGAGGCATAGGTCATTCTCCTTGCGTGGAATCGTGCCAAGCGGGCTTTTCACCTTTGAAGCGAATAGCACCTGGGCAAATAAAGAGGGCTTTCCCAAATCGCTGGGAAGAGCCCTTGACAACATAACCAACAGTACAGCACCAAGAGTGCCGAAGGTGGGATTCGAACCCACACGGGGCAACCCCCAATGGTTTTTGAGACCACCGCGTATACCGTTCCGCCACTTCGGCAACGATCCTCGTTTACAAGAGATTGACGCACGAACCCAGCGCCAACCTCCGTCTAGTATAGGGCGATCCGCCCTGGGCGTCAAGTTTGTCAAGTGCGACAAATCCGAGACGATCGCGGCACAAGAAAAGCCCCCATTTTATTTGCCCAGCACCGCGACTCATGATATACTCGATAGTCGGGCAAACAAGCCCACATCTATCAAACACGCCCTTTGATCCAAGGTGCCGTGCCGGTCGCAGAGGCCGGTTCACCGCGGGCAGAAAAGGGCGGGTGAAAAAAACGAAGGAGGTTCTGTGGCTATTGTTTCGATGAAGCAGTTGTTGGAATCCGGCGTACACTTTGGACACCGCAGCAAACGCTGGAATCCCAAGATGCGCTCGTACATCTTTACAGAGCGCAATGGCATTCATATCGTGGATCTTCAACAGACCATCCACGCGCTGAATGAGGTGCACGAGGTCGTGCGCGATATCGCCGCCGAAGGGGGCACGGTCATCTTTGTGGGCACCAAGCGACAAGCGCAGGAGAACGTCGAAGATCAGGCAACCCGCTGCGCCATGCCCTTTGTGACGCAACGCTGGTTGGGCGGCACGCTCACAAACTTTCGCACCATTCGCTCGCGCATCGACTATATGATCGACCTTGAGGGTCAGCGCGACCGGGGCGAACTCGACATCCTGCCCAAAAAAGAGGCCATCGGCAAGCTGCGCGAGCTAGCCAAATTGCAGCGAAGATTGGGCGGGCTACGCAACCTGCACCAGCTGCCTGACGCGATCTTTGTCACCGATACCGTCGGTGAAGAGATTGCCGTGCGCGAGGCCAACCGCCTCGAGATTCCGGTTATCGCCATCGTAGATACAAACTGTGATCCTGACCCGATCGACTATGTCATTCCGGGCAACGATGACGCCATTCGCTCCATCTTATTGCTCACCAGCAAGATCGCCGATGCCGTCATTGAGGGACAGCAGATGCGCGGCGTGATCATGGAAGAAGAGCAAGAAGCCGAGGAGCTGGTAGGCGCACCCTCTTCCAGCGGCTATACCGGACGAATCTTTGAGCCCGAATACGACGATGAGGACGAAGATATCGTCATCATCGATGATGAGGACGAGTACGACGACGAGGATCTGTAACCCCGTTATCGACTAACTTTTAGCGAGCCGGGCCGTGAACCCGGCTCGCCTTGTGCACATAAAAGGTGAGGAAAACAGACCATGGCTGTAACCACAGAGATGATCAAGCAGTTGCGTCAGGAGACCGGCGCTGGCGTCCTTGACTGCAAAAAGGCGTTGGATGCCACCGGTGGCGACATGGAAAAGGCCAAAGACATCCTCAAGGAAAAGGGGCTGGCCGCAGCCGCGAAAAAGGCCGAGCGCACCGCGGCAGATGGCCGTGTAGAAGCCTATATTCACGCCGGTGATAAGCTCGGCACCTTGGTCGAAGTGAACTGTGAAACCGATTTTGTCGCCCGCACGGCCAAGTTCCAGGCGCTATGCCACGATATCGCCATGCAAATAGCCGCCACCAATCCTTTGTGGGTGTCGCGCGATGACATTCCAGAGGAGATTCTTGAGACCGAGAAGCAAGAGTATCGCGCCCAGATGGCCGGCGAGAACAAGCCCGAGGCGATCATGGAGCGCATCATCGAAGGCAAGATGGCCAAGTTCTATCAGCAAAATTGCCTGCTTGAGCAGCCCTGGATCAGAGATGACAGCAAGACGATCCAGGAACTGCTGGCCGAGTCCATCGCCGAGATGGGCGAAAACATTGTGATCCGTCGCTTTGCCCGGTTCCAGATTTCCTGATCGACGCCGGCGCCTGGCCCGAAGCAGCGCCCTTTGCAGCAAGGAGGTCGTGCGGTGGCTACAACCCAATATCATCGTGTACTGCTCAAACTGAGCGGCGATTTCATGGCCGACGAAACCGGTTTCGGCATTGACCCCACGACGGTTGATCAGGTAGCAACACAAATCAAGGATGCACTGGCCTATGACGTCGAGATCGCCATCGTCATCGGCGCGGGCAACATCTGGCGCGGCAGCAACGCCACCGCCCAAGGCATGGATCGGGCCACAGCGGACTATATGGGAATGCTGGCCACCGTGATGAACGCTATGGCCTTGCAGGATTCGCTGGAGCGCATGGGCGTCATTACCCGCGCACAGACGGCCATCGAGATGCGCGATGTCGCCGAGCCGTACATTCGGCGCAGGGCTATCCGCCATCTTGAGAAGGGTCGTGTGGTGATCTTTGGGGCTGGCACCGGCAACCCCTACTTTACCACCGATACCGCTGCCGCTCTGCGCGCCATGGAAATTGGCGCCGAGATTCTGCTCAAAGCCACCAAGGTGGATGGCATCTACGATCGCGATCCGCTCAAGAACGAGGGAGCCGTACGTTTTGAGCATCTCTCGCACATGGAAGCGCTCAATATGGGCGTCAAAGTGATGGATAGCACCGCACTATCGCTATGTATGGACAACAAGCTGCCCTTGATGGTATTCAAGCTTACTCCGCCCGATAGCCTGATCAAGGCTATTCTTGGCGAACCCATAGGCACCCTGGTGACAGTAGACGGCTAAGGATTAGAGCAGTCGCGCTCAGGAGTCTGAAGAGGTCCATGACGATGAGCGCTAACCCTTGGCCCCCCTGAGATCCTGGAGGAAACAAGATGATAGACGAGGTCCTTCTCGATGCCGAAGAGCGCATGCAACAGGCTGTCGAGGCCTTGCGCTCTGACCTGCTCACCATCCGTACAGGACGCGCATCCCCCGCTTTGGTTGAAAAGCTCCGCGTAGAGGCCTATGGCACACAGATGCCCCTGAACCAGATGGCCACTATCGCCGTCCCCGAGCCGCGCTTGCTGGTCATTCGCCCTTGGGACGCGAGCACTATCGGCGCCATAGAGCGAGCGATCCAGAAATCAGAGCTCGGGCTTACGCCCAATAATGATGGCAAGGTGATCCGCCTGGCCATCCCCCCGCTCACCGATGAACGTCGGCGCGACCTGGCACGGGTCGTGGGCCGCCGGGTCGAAGAGGCGCGGGTGGCCATTCGCAACATCCGCCGCGACGGTATGAGGGATCTGGCCGAGCTGGAGGACGAAGGCGAGATCTCTGAGGACGAGCATTATCGTGCCCGTGAGGATCTGCAGAAACTCACCGACGAGTACATCGCCAATGTCGATCAGCTCGGTGAGCAGAAGCAGACCGAAATCATGGAAGTGTAATGAGCAAATCCGAGACGACGGCGGCCGCTGAAACACTGCCTCCATTGACGCACATTCCAGCCCATATCGCCATCATCATGGATGGCAACGGTCGCTGGGCCAAGGCGCGTGGCCTTAACCGGGCTGCCGGGCATCGCGCCGGGACGGAGAACCTGCGCCGGGTGCTGTCGGCCGTCGTCGAAATGGGCGTTCCCATTCTGACCATCTATGCCTTTTCGACGGAGAATTGGGAGCGTCCGCGCTCCGAGGTGCGCGTTCTGTTGGGCCTTATCGAGCGCGTCCTCGACACCGAGACCGAGGAACTGGCGCGAAATGGCGTCCGTATCCGGCACATTGGGCGTATTAGCGGCCTGCCGACACGGGTGGTGAACAAGATCCGTCAGGCCGAGGCGATGACGCGTTACAATGAGAGACTTGTTCTGAATGTAGCGTTTAACTATGGCGGGCGCGCCGAGATTGTCGATGCCATTCGCGCCATCATAAATGAGGGGCTCGATCCCGACGAGATCACCGAGGATACCGTGAGCGCCCATCTGACCACGGGGGGACTGCCGGATCCCGATCTGATCATCCGCACCGGTGGCGATCAACGGCTGAGCAACTTTATGATCTGGCAGGCCGCCTATGCTGAGCTCTATATCACGCCCATATTCTGGCCCGACTTTGATCGCGAGGAGCTGCACAAAGCGATCCTCGCCTTTGGTCATCGTCAGCGCCGCTTTGGGCGAGTAGAGTCGGATGAGGCCTAGCTCGACACCACGAGGCGTGAGCATCTTGCCCGCCTCGTCCTGGCTATTCTGTAACCTGCACGCCTGGAACGAGAGGGCACATGCTCCGAGAACGCATCCTCAGCGCCGTCGTTCTGATACCTATCGTCGCCGCCGCCGTCTACTTGGGCGGTCTCTTTTTGTTTGGCGCCGTACTCGTTGCCGGATTGCTGGCAGGATACGAGTTCCTGGCTCTGGTACGCCACCACGATGAGGCCAAACCGCCAATGCTTCTTGGGATCCTGTTCATCGCCTTACTCATCGCCGATGGACAGTGGCCACAGGAGATGGTCCTCCGCCCAACCCTGCTGATCCTTTCTTTGGCCCTGCTCACCACCCAGGTATTCCGTGGCAACGTCGCCGGCTCGCTACACAGTTGGGCTCTGGCACTGGCCGGGGGCCTGTATGTAGGCCTGGCGCTGAGCTTTTTCCCGCGTCTGCGCAACCTCGATTTGGGCATCTACTGGCTCATCATCGCTCTATTGGGCACCTGGACCTGCGACAGCGGCGCCTATTTTGTCGGCCGTGCCTACGGCCGCCATCCGTTCTTTCCTAGAATCAGCCCCAACAAGACTTTGGAAGGAGCCCTCGGTGGCCTGATAACGGGTGTAGCTCTGGTGGCGCCGATGGCCCACTGGCTGCTGGACCTGGACTGGGGATGGGGCATCCTCTTGGGCATCGTGCTGGTGTTCGGGGCAACGTTTGGTGATTTGAGCGAGTCGGTCATCAAACGACAGGTGGGAGTGAAGGATTCGAGCAGCCTGATTCCTGGACATGGCGGCATGTTGGATCGCATCGACAGTTTGCTGTTCGTGGTCCCCCTGGTATATTACATGTCCGTTGTGATACGCGCCCTGTCCTGATCGCCGACCCCCAAGGCGATGCTGGGATGGGAGTGCGGTCGTCTTCACCGGTAACTATTTCTGATTCGATGGAAGCATGAGTTCAGCATCGACTAGTGCTATTCTGGAATTCGGCAACCTCATACTCTCATCCGTCAACGTCATCATTGGCTTTTCCCTATTCATCTATATTTTCACCTTTAACTTCAGAAGCCAGGTGGCGCGGGCGTTCTGCGCTCTGATGGCGTTCGTCACCCTCGCCCACCTTGTGGACGTCGGCATCGCCGAGGTCGGCTCCGACGCCGTGGCGCAGATGTGGCTCAAGCTGCAGTGGGTGGGCATCGCCTTTGTGCCTGCCGCCTATTTCCACTTTTCCGACGCCTTGATGCGCACGACAGGCGACACGTCGCGCTGGCGCCGGATTGGCGTTGTCGGCAGCTATCTCGTCGGTATGCTCACCGTAGCGCTGGTAGGGCTCAGCGGCCTCATCGTTGATGGCGTCGCCCGCAAGGACCATATCTACCACCTGGTAGCCGGTCCCTTTTTCTGGCTCTTTAGCGCCTACTATGTATTGACAAGCATCAGCGGGTGGGTCAACATCAGTCGGGCTCGGGCGCGCTGCCTTACGGCGGCCTCACATCGGCGCATGTCGTACCTGATGCTGGCCTTTGTCGCGCCTAGCGTCGGCGTCTTTCCCTTTCTGCTCATTTCGGCAACAGGGCAGATCTTGACGGTGAACTTTATCTCGGCGCTGACGCTGATCGGCAACCTCGGCATCGCCCTGATGACGATTGTCATCGGCTACATCGTCGCCTACCAGGGTGTGCTCATCCCCGATCGTGTCATCAAACATCGGTTGATGCACTTTTTGCTGCGCGGGCCGTTGGTCGCCATCGTCGTCATCGTCATCATGCTCACCATCCCTCGCGTCGATCAGATCTGGGGGGTGCCACGGGACACGATTCTGGTCGTAACCGTAGCCGGCGTCGTGGTCATTTCCCAGGT
>SKLG01000223.1 GCA_007123335.1 Anaerolineae bacterium
GCGACGCTCTGGCGGTCTATGAGGAGTATGGCGACCAGCTCAACCTGGCGGAGACCCATGCCGAGTTGAGCGAGCTGCTCGATGCCATGGGTGAGGAAGGGCGGTCGCGGGAAGCGCTGGATCGCTCGCGCACGCTGTTTGGTCTGTTGCTGGGTGATTCGGGCGCCACAGAGGCGGGCGCCACGGACGCGGGCGCCAAAGAGGGCGACGCTGGCCTGGAGCCAGATGCCGACCAGCCATGAATGGGCTAGATCAGCCTCAAAGAGGCTCTCGGTGGGCTACTTTTCATCCCTTTTGGCCGGCAACCCCGGCGGATAGGGAGCGACGTCGGGGGTAGGGCCTAGATCGGCGAGATGTTCCTCTACTGTGCGGCCGGTGATCGGATGGCAAAGGTTCGGGACTAGATCCGCCAGGGGCACCAAGACCGTGCTGCGATCGACCATGCCGCGATGCGGGATCGTCAGGCGGGGGGTGTCGAGGATCAGGTCGTCGTAGAGCAGGATATCCAGGTCGATGGGGCGCGGGCCATCGCGCATGGTTTCCTGCCGGCCCAGGGAACGCTCGATCTCTTTGAGGGTATCGAGCAGGGCAGTGGGCGCCAGATCGGTGCGCACATGGCACACGGCGTTCAGAAAGCGCGGCTGATCGGTCACGCCCCAGGGCTCGGTCTCGTAAATGGGTGACAGGGCGATGACTTGGCAGCCACGGGCAAGGAGTTCGCGCGTGGCGGCATAGAAATTCGCCGCGCGGTCGCCCAGGTTGGCGCCCAACCCAATCAAGACCTGGGCCATGGTCAGTGCGCCCGGACCACGGCGTCGGCCATGCGCGTCACCCGGGTCATGGCCTGGACGTCATGCACACGCACCACATCCACACCGCCCCGGGCGATGCCCACGGCCAGCGTTGCCGCGGTGCCCTCGACGCGCTGATCCTGGGGTAGATCCAGCGTATAGCCGATGAACGACTTGCGCGAGGAACCCAGCAGGATGGGCAGGCCGAGGGAGCGAAGCTGGTCAACATGGTTCAGGAGGGCCAGATTCTGCGACACCGTCTTGCCAAAACCGATCCCCGGATCGATGAGGATTTGCGCCTTGGCGATGCCGGCGGCGACGGCGGCCTCTACCTGGTCATCCAGCTCGCGCAGAATGTCGGCTAACAAGTTGTCATAACGGCTACCGATATACCGTCCCCCAAGGTCCGCCAGCGCCGCCTCATCGGGTTTGCTGCGGTTGTGCATGATGACCACGGGCACGCCACGCTCGGCGATCAGCGGCGCCATCTCGGGGTCGCGTCTGAGCCCCCAGACGTCGTTGACCATGACGGCGCCGGCATCGAGCGCGGCGCGGGCCACCTCGGCTTTGTAGGTGTCGATGGAGATAAGGGGTGGGGCGTCGGAGGCGCATAGCGCCTCGATCACCGGCAGCACGCGAGCGAGTTCAGTGGCGGCGTCCACGGGCTCGCCGCCGGGTCTGGTGGACTCGCCGCCGATGTCGATGATGTCCGCGCCTTGTTCCAGAAAACGGCGCGCCTGCTCCACGGCGTCAAGGCGGGTCGGAGACCCGCGCCCCTGTCCCTGCTGAGCGATAGAGGTGCTCAGCAGGCCATCTCCGGAAAATGAGTCGGGGGTGCAGTTGACGATGCCCATGACATAGGTGCGCTCGCCCCAGCGCCACTGGCGACGATAGCGCCCGTCGCCGAGGGTCAATGTGGGCGATACATAGCGACCACGACCGACGGCGTCCAGGACAAAGGATATCTCGGCGCCCAAGCGCGTGACGCGATGCGTGACGCGATGCGTGACGCCGCGCATCGCGCCAGCATCCGGCGCCTCATCGGCGCCCATGAGGGTGGCGGCGGCCTTGTCGAGGCTGCTGAGGCTGCCGGCGATGATCGCTGTCGTCGCGGATGCGGGCGTCGGGCACGACGAGGATAGCACGTGACCACCGTGAGCGTCCAGAGTCGTCGTCAGCGCGCTCAGAAGGTCAGCATCCAGGCCCTCCACGGCGAGCGCAATCCCGTGGAGGGCGTCGAGTACGACGCTGTCAGTATCGCAGGCCGATGCCGACGGCAATGTGCGAGCGATCTCGGCGCGCAATGCCCCCTCTCTTACGGAGTACAGCGCGCGCACATGGTGCTTGCTCATGGCGTGCCACCCATGTCACGGATCATCTGCTCGGCCTGTTGCCGCCAGGCAGGGTCCTCGGCGCGCTGGAGGTACTGCTTGAGCGCGGCGATGGCCTGCGCGTTCTTGCCCTGCAACTGATAGACGCTGCCCAGGCCGAGATAGGGTTCGGCGATCTGGGGGTCGAGGACGGTTGCGCGGTGAAAGTGCTCGATGGCCTTGTCCAGCTCGTTCTGGGTGGCCAGCACGCCGCCGAGGTTATAGTGCACGGTGGCATCGTCGGGTTGCGCTTGGAGCACCGCTTCAAAGGCCTCGCGTGCGCGATCAAAGCGTTGTTGTTGGTAGAGCACGACCCCCAGATTGGAGCGAGCGTCGATATGCGAGGGATCGATCTCGAGGGCGCGCAGGTAGGATTGCTCCGCCTTTTCATACTGCTCTTGTCTGGCATAAGCGTTGCCGAGCAAATAGTGCGCCTGTGCCGAGTCGCTGTCGATGCGCAGGCTCTGTTGCAGCTTTTGCTCGGCGTCGGCATAGCGACCGACGTCCATGGCCTCCTGTGCCTTTGCGATAAAAGACTGGGCGTCTCCAGACACCGCTTCCTCCTTTGGCGTGGCGGGTCCACAGCCGGCGAGGAAGGCGAGGGCCAAGGCGCACGTCAACATGAGCGCAACTGGGATCACGCGAGTCGGCATCATTGTAGTTCTCCGTGTCGGAGCGCGCCTCATTGCGAGACCTCCAATAACACCACGCCGGTCTGCTCTGGCAATTGGGATCTGCTGGTGATGCGCAGCGTATCGGGGGTTGGGCAGAGGCTGGTCTCGGGCTCTTCGACGGCCATCTGGCGCAGGAAGCGGGTCGCCGTGTCGCCCTCGGTGGCCAGCCCGCGAACCTTGTAGTGCATGGGCAGCACCAGGTTCGGCTCAAGCAAGGCGACCACCTCCACCGCGCGAGCGGCGGTGAGCACGGTCCTGCCGCCAACGGGAACCATCAGGATGTCGATATCGGCGAGCTCGCCCAACTCCTCGATCTGCTCCTGGTTGGGCACACGGCTCATGGCCCCCAGATGGCAGAGCACAAACTCGTCGAACTCGACGACATAGGCGGTGTTGCGCCCACGCTCCTGGGGATCGGCGTCACCGTTTGTCGCGATGCCGGTGATAAAGACCCCGGCGATCTCGTATTCACCTGGCCCCGAGATGACGTAAGTGCGGCCCGAGGCCAATCGGCTATAGTTATGCGCCGGATCATCCCGGCTGATGGTCACCACCTCGGCGGCCTTTTTGCCCAGCTCGCGGCCCATCTCTGGGCCGTAAGGGTCCATCAATACATATCGGCCACGATCGC
>SKLG01000108.1 GCA_007123335.1 Anaerolineae bacterium
GTTCCTCCAGCCGACGGCGACGATGACCGCCACGGCAACGGCCAGCCCTACGCCGACCAGCTCGCCGACGCCGACCTCAACGGCCACGCCATCGCCCACAGCGACGGCGACCATGACCGCCACGGCAACGTCTACGCCCACGGCCACGGCTACCGTTACCACAACACCTACATCGGCACCCAGCGCGACACCCAGCCCCACCGCCACGCCAGAGCCGCAGCCGACGCCAGATGGGACACCGAGGACGTTGGTGGTCCCCATCCTCATGTACCATTATATCTCAGAGCCGCCCCCGGGGGCCGACGCCATTCGGCGCGATCTGTCGGTGAGCCCCGAGCGATTTGCGGAACACCTGGAGGCGCTGAGGGCACGTGCCTATACGGCCATATCGTTACACGATTTGGCGCTGGCCCTGCAGATCGGCCATCCTTTGCCCGATAATCCCATCATTCTGACCTTTGACGACGGATACCGCGATGCGTACGAACATGCTCTGCCCTTGCTGCTAGAGTATGGCTACACCGGGACCTTTTTTCTGGTCACCGGCTTTATCGACGAGGAGCGCCCCGAATTTGTGACCTGGGAGCAGGTGATCGAGATGCACCGCGCCGGCATGGAGATCGGCTCCCACAGCTATACCCATCCCGATCTGCGCCATCGCGACACCGACTATCTCATTTGGCAGACGCTGGGCCCCCGCGAGGCCATTGAGGCGCGGATCGGCGAGCCGGTGCGGTTTTTCTGCTATCCCGCGGGCAAATACGATGAGCGCGTCATCGATGTGTTGCGCTCGGCCCATTATTGGGGATCGGTGACCGTTGCCCAGGGCGCCGAGCATCATTCTGAGGCGATGTTTGAACTGCGGCGCATCCGCGTGCACGGCGAGGCCAGTGCCAACGCGCTGCTGGCGGCCATCGATTACTGGACCCAGCCGGGTCGTTAGAGCTCATCCCATGATAGCGAGTGACAAGAGATGCCTTTTGATACGTTGACCATCAGCGCGATCCGCGACGAATTATCCTCCCAGCTTCTAGGCGGTCGGGTGCAACGTGCCCTGCGGCCTACCGAGTTGTCGGTAGGCCTAGAAGTCTATACCGGGGAGCGCGTGCAGTTGCTGTTGAGCGCCCAGCCAGGAGAGGTGCTCATCATCGAGGACAAGCTGCGTCGCGGCGTCGAGGCTCCCTCGCCTCTGGAGCTGCTGCTACGCAAATACGTGCGCGGCGCGCGGCTGACGCGTATCGACCAGCCTGATCTGGAGCGTATCCTCACTTTTCGTTTCGAGGGCGAATTTGGGCCGGTGGACCTGGTCTGTGAGATCATGGGGCGATTGAGCAATATCATTCTGCTCGATGCAGATGGCACGATCATGGAGGCGGCCAAGCGTATACCGGCGTCGATCAACCGCTATCGGACGATCCTGCCCGGGGGGCGCTATGTGCCTCCGCCGCCTCAGGAGAAGGAGCATCCCCTCTTGCTGACCCCTGGCTTGCTCAGGAGGATGCTGGAGGAGGGGCGAGCGAAGCAGCCGCTTTGGCGACGGCTGTTACAGGGTGTGAGCGGGATCAGCCCGTTGTTGGCCCGCGAACTCGTCTTTCGCGTCGCCAGGGATGTGGAGCCCACCGAAATGCTGTCCCAGGAACAGCTACGCGACCTGGTCACCGAGATCGTGGCCATGTTTCGCCTGCCCGAGACCCACGAATGGCAGCCCTCGGTGGCGGGCCTCGTGCCTGACGCACCTCCGCAAGAGTACGCCGCATATAGGTTGACCCATCTACCAGGGTGGAAGCCGGTGGCGACGATACATGAGGCCATATACATCGTGCGCGCGGCCAGCGGCAGCATAGATGCCTATGCCCGCGTGCGGCAGCGGTTGCGGGAGGCCATCATCGCCCAGAGCGAGCGCATCGAGACGCGGCGCGCTTCGCTGCAAAGAGCATTGGTGCCCGAGGAAGAGATCGAGGCGCTGAAATTCCAGGGCAACGCCATCCTGGCTATGGGCTGGAGCATTGAACCGGGGCAAAAGGATCTGGTCGTCTCGCCGGCCGATTTTGGCGTCGAGCCCGGCGCCGTGGACGCGACCGATTCCGCCTCGGCGGGCTTGCCAGAGGAGATGCACATCCCTCTCGATCCCTCGCTCTCGCCGGCCGAGAATGCCCAGGCCTACTTTGAGGAGTATCGCAAGCGCCAGGCGGCCAACGAACAGGTGCCGGTGTTGTTGGCCGAGACCAAGGTACAGCTAGATTATTTCCAACAGCTCTTGACCGAGGTAGAGCTGGCCGAGGATCGGGCGCAGTTGGACGCGGTGCGCGCCGAGATGGCCGAGGTCGGCATCGGCAGGGCGCCCAAGCGTAAGCATTCTGCAGAGGCGGGGGATCCTCTTACCCTGCGCGGTCCTGACGGTACTCCCATCCTGGTGGGGCGCAACAGCCGGCAGAACGATCTGGTGACCTTTCGCCGTGGCGCGCCGAACGATATCTGGCTGCATGCTCACGGCGTGCCCGGCTCCCACGTGATCATCAAGTCGGCAGGGCGGCCGGTGGATGAGGAGACATTGCACCAGGCAGCGCGCCTGGCGGCGCGTTTTTCTGCTGCACGCCACGAGGGAAGAGTACAGGTGGACTATACCGAGCGTCGCCATGTGCGACACATCAAGGGGGCGCCGGCCGGCATGGTGACCTACACGCATGAAGAAACGCTGGTGGTCGAGCCCGCCGCCATAGTACGCTCGGCACAGGAAGAATGAGGGGCGAGCCATGGAATTGAGCCAGGAGGCTTTCGAAGCGCTGGTGGAGCGTGCCCTGGACGAGTTGCCGGAATGGGTGCAGGAACGGATGGACAATGTCGCCGTTCTGGTGGCACCGTGGCCCAGCCGCTACCAACGGGAGGCGGCCAAAGTGAGGCATCGGCACATGCTGCTGGGCCTCTATGAAGGGGTCCCCCTCAGTCGGCGGGGACGAGGCTACAACCTGTTGCCTCCTGATCGTATCACCCTGTTCCAGCAGCCCATGCAAGCCTTGGCGCGCACCGAAGATGAGTTGATCCGCCTGATACAGCGCACCGTGGTGCACGAGATCGGACACCATTTTGGGTTCGGTGAGGATGATCTGGGTCGCTTGGGTATCTAGATGCCAGCCCAGAGACGCCCCGACGGGGCGTCTCCTTTCTACCTTTACCTGGAAATGATGCGTATCTGAACCGGTTCGCTCTTGCGCACATTGCCTGCCTGATCATACGCCACGACATGAATAGAGTGCATCTCAGAATGTCCGTCCGGTGCTTCGACACCCCCTCGTAGATTCCAGCGCATCGTGTAGGGCGCCACCGTACTATACCCAAGCATTCTGTCGTTCACATAGAACTCGACTCTATCCATGGCCATGTTGTCCACGACATAGGCCTGGATGTTGACCCACTCATCCCTGTTCACCACATACACCCTACCCTCGTGAGGAGAGAGGATGGTAACGTCTGGGGGCATATTGTCCACCAGGACGGCCACGCTGGCATAGTGGATGCCACCGCCGCCATCCTGCACGCCCAGGCGCAGAGTATAGAGTCCGTCCAGACCGCCGGTGTTCCACTCGGTCAGCACGCCATTCTCGACGTGATGTCCGTGATCGGGGGTGATACGCACCCACGAGGCGGGATCCATACCGGGACCGTATTCGATCCAGTATCGAGCCATGCCGCCCAGTTTGGCGTTGCCGATGATGGGGCTGACGCCGCTGATGGTCTGCAAGAGGGTCGGCTGCACGATGGCCACATCGGCGTGGCTCAGGTTTGGTCCATGGATATCGCAATGCTCGGTGGGTGGCTGGGGTTTCCCGCGCTCGCGCACCCAGTCGCTGGCCTCGGCGGGATACATCTCGAACACCCTGGTCTCGACCTCGTGCTCGGGGCAATAGGAGGTGGCCAGCTTGCCCGTGGTGATGCAGATACGGACAGGGCGATGTACATCATCCTCTTCGGTGGGCACCGTGCCCTCGATAAAGAGCTCCTGGGTACGCCAGGCTGAATACTGGGTGGGCAGCTTGCCCGAGGTGCCATCGACGATGGCTGTCACCAGACCAGGCGGCCGCTCAAAGCCCAGGACCGGCAAACCTTCATGGAGCCATTCCATCACCGCCTGCCAAATCAGCCCCGCACCGCGCGCACCAGGCAGGTTTTGCATGCGTTTGTAATCGGCGTTGCCGACCCAGACACCGACGGTGTACTGAGGCGTATAGCCCACCGTCCAGCCATCGTGAAAGTTGTTGGTGGTACCGGTCTTGGCGGCAGCTGGCCGATTCTGGAGCACCATGGAGCTATTTGCGCCAAAGGCCTGGGTCCGCGCCTGGTTATCGGCGAGGATATCGGTGATGAGATAGGCAACCTCAGGGCTGAGCACCTCCTGGCGCTGCGGCCCCGTATACTCATAGATGACGTTGCCAGCCGCATCGGTTACTTTTAGAATTGCCACCGGATCTAGTTGCCGGTGTCCCGACCGATAGGTCTCGGGAACGATAGGTACCCCGAGCATGTCGCCGTTATTGGCGAACACGGTAAAGGCATACACCATATCCAACAGCTTTACGTCACCACCACCCAGTGTCAGCGCAAGGCCATAGTGGGGACTGTTGAGCGTGGTGATGCCCATGCTATGAGCCAGATCTACGACATTCATGGTACCAACCATATGCTGCATGGCGACGGCGGGGACGTTGTATGAAGATGCCAGGGCGCGCCGTAGCAACATGGGGCCATGAAACGTACGGGAGTAATTCTCGGGCACATAAGGAGCAGGATTGGGAAAGTCGGGAAAACTGGTGCGCACATCCATGACCATGGTGGCGGGCGTATAGCCCTGGGAGAAAGCGGTGGCATAGGTGAACGGTTTAAAGCTCGATCCAGGCTGCCTGGGAGCCAGAGCCATGTTCACCTGGCCATCGATCTCTGGATCATGGTAGTCCAGGCTGCCGACCATGGCCACGATTTCTGCCGTCCTGGTATCTATGACGACCACGGCGGCGTTGGTGACTTTGTGACGGTCACGCAATTCGGCAACCTGCTCGCGGGCGAGTTCCTGGACTTTGGCCTGCGCCTCCAGATCGATGGTGGTGATGACCTGCAAGCCGCCACCGAACGTCGCCTGACGCCCAAACCGCTGAATGAGCGTGTCCTGGGCATACAACACCCAGTGAGGCACTTGCATATCGAAACGGGGCGCGGCGATGGTCAGCGCCTCTTGCTTGGCGGCCCAGGCTTCTTCAAGGGTGATATAGCCCTGCCGCGCCATCTCGTCCAGAACCACCTCTTGATAGCGCTTGGCATCCTCGGGACGATCAATGGGGTTTCGCGCTGGAGATTGGCCCAACGGGACGAGCATCGCCGATTCGGCCAACGTCAGGTCGCTGACCGACTTGTTGAAATAAGTCTGGGCTGCCGCTTCGACGCCATAGGCAAAATGGCCGTAAAAGATGTTGTTCAGGTACCACTCGAGGATCATGTCGCGACCCTCGACGCCGGGATATTGGCGCGTTAGCTCAAAGGCCAGGATGGCCTCCTTGAGTTTGCGCACATAGCTACGCTCCATGCGCTCCTCGTGGGTCATGATCACGTTGCGCACCAACTGCTGCGCGATCGAGCTGCCTCCGCCGCGATCCTCGCCGGACAGCTCGCCCCAGACAGCGCGGGCCATTCCTTCGACGTTGATGCCCGCCGGATTGGTGTAAAAGGTCCTGTCCTCCGCGGCGATCGTGGCGTTGCGCAAGTGCTCGGGAATCTGCGCCAGAGGCACCCAAGTGCGACGGCCAGCATCCTCGGGAAAGATCTCCCATAAAAGATGCTGGCCGGTGCGATCATAGATACGCGTAGTTTCGAACGTCTCGGTGCTGAGGGCGCTGATCTCGGTGGCGTCAGGCAGATCTTTGGCATAGGCCGTGTACACGGCGGCCGCAGAGCCCATGGTCACCAAGATAGAGCCCATGATCATCAGTAAACCGATGGCCACTATTACGATACCGGCGCGGAGGGCGACGCCGAACACGCCGCCCAATCCCCGGGGTTTTCCTTGACGCCAGTGTCGCTTGGACCTCCGACGGTAGAGCATCAGAGAGTGCGTTGGGCCCAACGCCTTCATGGTTATTCCTCAGATGATTCGATCAAGGTGTCCAGAGACTCGGTGTCCAGATCCTCATCGTCGGAAGCCTGATCATCCAGAGCTTCCCCGTCCTCAGATTCCTCATCCAGAGCCGACTCGGGTTCCGAGGTCAGGTCCGACGCTTTGCCCGATGTCTTGGCCAAAAAGGCCTGATCCAGAGCATCGAGATCGTCTAGCGATCCCAGATCATCTCTGCCCCTGAACAACAGATCCCGCCCAAACTCGCCCAAGAAACTAATGTCTGATCCAGGCACGACAGATTGAGCAAACTCTTCCTCCAATGCGTCGAGGGATACCTCGTCAAGCTCCTCAGTTTCCTTCTCGAACTGCTCTGCTGCCACATCGGCGGGCAGGCGGAATCCAGTGCCTGCGGGGATGAGCTTGCCGATAAGCACGCTCTCTTTTAATCCGCGCAACTCATCGATGCGCCCTTCCACCGCGGCCTGGGCCAACACACTGATCGTATGCTGGAAAGACGCCGCCGACAAAAAGCTCTCGGTGTTCAGAGCGGCCTTGGTGATGCCCAACAACACCGGTTCAGCGGTGGCTGGCTCGCCGTCCTCTTTCATAATGCCTTGATTCATCTCTTCGAAATGGAGACGATCGATCAGCTCGCCTGGCAACACCTCTCCGTCGCCGCTTTCGGTCACCTGAACCCGCCGCAGCATCTGGCGCACAATGACCTCGATGTGCTTGTCATTGATGCCTACACCCTGGGAGCGGTAGGTCTTTTGCACTTCGACGACCAAATAGTTTCGCACCGCCTCCATACCCAGGATGGCGAGTATCTCATGGGGATTCTTGGACCCCTCGGTAATCAGATCGCCTGGTGCGATGGTCTGACCATCCAAAACCGCCAGGCGCGCCGTGATAGGTATCTCATACTCGCGCTCGCGACGCTCCTCATGGATGATCACGATATTTCGGAACGTGGGGCTCTGTCCCGCGTCTTCCTCGAGGCTCACCCGCCCGGCGGTCTTGGCCAGAATATCGGTGACGGGCTCATCGTCCTCAGCCTCACCTTGATTGACGCTGGCCAGGATCTGGCCTTCCTCTACCGCTTCACCATCCATAACTTCTATGGTTGCATTCTCTGGCAGGGGATGCTCAATCCTCTGTACCTCACTAGCCACCACTCTGGCAAAACGCTGATCGCCCTCTACGCGCATCTCCACGCGACCGCCAATGTCGCTGATGATGCCCTGGCCTTTGGGCACTCGGGCTTCAAAGAGCTCTTGAACCCGGGGTAGACCCTGGGTGATGTCGCTGGTGCCCGCCACACCACCGGTGTGGAAGGTGCGCAACGTGAGCTGAGTGCCTGGCTCGCCGATGGACTGGGCGGCGATGATGCCCACCGCCTCGCCAACCTTCACCATTTCGGCCCGGCCCAAGTCAAGACCATAGCACTTGACACAGAGACCGTGCTTGAGGGCACAGGTCAATGGCGAACGCACGCGGATCTGGTCCAGGCCGAGCCCATCGATGATCTCGGCCATATCCATGTCGATCAGCTCATCCACGTCTACCAGGATCTCGCCCGTCTGCGGATGCACGATCGGCTCGGCCGCAAAACGCCCCATGATGCGCTCACTGAGATCCTCACTGGCCTCTCTGGCATCGCTGCGCGTGACCCAGATGCCCTGGGTGGTCTCGCAATCCTCTTCGTTGACGATCACGTCCTGCGCGACGTCCACCAGGCGGCGGGTCAGATAACCGGCGTCGGCTGTGCGTAGCGCCGTATCGGCCAGACCCTTGCGCGCGCCGTGGGTCGAGATGAAATACTCGAGCGACGTAAGCCCTTCACGGAAATTGGAGCGAATCGGCAGGTCGATGATCCGCCCCGAGGGGTCGGCCATCAGACCGCGCATCCCCGCCAACTGACGAATCGGCTGCATGCCGCCCTTGCTGGCGCCCGAGTTGACCATGATGCCCAGCGCGCTGTAAGGATCCAGCTCTCGCGCCACGGCGTCGGTCACATCCTCGGTCGCTTCCGTCCACAGCTCCACCGTCTTGATATAACGCTCATTATCGGTGATCAAGCCGCGACGATACTGCCGCTCTACCTCGGCCACCCGAGCGTTCACATCCTCCAGGATGGTCGCCTTTTCCTTGGGCACATGGATGTCGTCGATGGCCATGGTGACGCCTGAGCGCATGGCGTACTCAAAGCCTATGTCCTTGACGGCATCCACCAGATTCGCTGTACCTTCCAGGCCCAGCTTGCGGAAAGCCTGGGAGATCAATTTGCGCAACGCACCCTTTTCCAACGGATGGTTGACAAAGCGCAGCTCCTCGGGCAGCATCGCGTTGAACAATACACGGCCCACCGTCGTGTCCAGCATCTCTGTATCGCCATCAGGCGACTGATAGCGGAACTTGATGGCCGCATGAGTATGCACGATGCCCATATCATGGGCTAACCGCACTTCCTCAAAGGAGGAGAACGCTTTGCCCTCGCCCTTGGCGCCGGGACGGTCCATGGTCAAATAGTAGCAACCCAGCACCATATCCTTCGACGGGCTCACCTCGGGCTCGCCGTTGGCCGGACGCAAGAGGTTATGGCTGGAGAGCATGAGCTCGCGCGCCTCTTGCACCGCTGCCTCCGATAGCGGTACGTGCACCGCCATCTGGTCGCCGTCAAAGTCGGCGTTAAAGGCCGAGCACACCAGCGGATGGATCTCGATGGCGCTGCCCTCCACCAGGACGGGCTCAAAGGCCTGGATACCCAGTCGGTGCAGCGTCGGCGCGCGGTTCAAGAGCACCGGGCGCGTCTTGATGACCTCCTCCAGCACGCCCCACACCTCGGGCTCCTCGCGCTCGATGATGCGCTTGGCACCCTTGACGTTGATAGCGTGGTTGTACTCGACCAGCTTTTGCATCACAAAGGGCCGGAACAGCTCCAGCGCCATCCGCTTGGGCAGACCACACTGATGGAGCTTGAGATGGGGGCCGACCACGATCACCGAACGCCCCGAATAGTCCACGCGCTTGCCCAACAGGTTGCGGCGGAAGCGGCCATTCTTGCCCTTGAGCATGTCCGATAGGGACTTGAGCTGGCGACGCCCACGCAGCGAGATGGCCTTGCCACGGCGGCTGTTGTCGATCAGCGAATCCACCGCCTCTTGCAACATGCGCTTCTCGTTGCGCACGATCACCTCGGGCGCCTGCAACTCCATCAGGTGCTTCAGGCGGTTATTGCGGTTCACCACGCGACGATACAGGTCGTTCAGATCGCTGGTGGCAAAACGGCCGCCGTCGAGCTGCACCATCGGGCGCAGCGCTGGCGGGATCACCGGCAATACCTGGAGGATCATCCACTCGGGACGATTGCCCGACTTGCGCAGCGCTTCTACCACCTGTAGACGCTTGATCGCCTTTTTGCGGCGCTGCTTCGAGCGCGTCGTCTTGATCTCCTGACGCAGATCCTCGGCCATCTCCAACAGATCGATCTTGGAGATAATATTATAGATCGCCTCCGCGCCCATGAGTGCGGTAAACACTCGCCCCCATTTTTCGCGGAGCTCACGGTAGGTCGTCTCGTTCAAGAGTTGGCGCACCTGGAGCGTCTCTAGCTCCTCGATCTCTTCTTCAAAGCGCTCGCGGATCTCTTGAACCTGGTCCGCTGATGCTTCCTGTAACCGGGCGCGACGGTCCTCGGCTTCAGACCGCAACCGCTCCTCTTCCTCAAGGAAGGGGAGCAATTCCTCCTGTTTGCGCTCGGAAAAACGCTCTTCGATCTCGCTCAGCTCGTCCTGTACGATCTGGTTAAAGGTGCTGATGTGCTCGCGGCGTATCTGCTCACCTTTGCGCAAGATGATCGTATCGCTGGGCTCAAAGACCAGATCCCTAGGCGCTGGCTGATCCATGTTGCCATCCAAAACCTGGCGCAACTGGGTGGCCTTGCTCATGACCTCTTCTGTGGCTTGATCCCGCATCCTTCGGATCTCGTCGTCGAGCTCCTCTTCGCGCGTCTCGCGGACGCTGATCATCTCGGCCAAGCGGGCCTCGAGCGCCTTGATCTCCTCCTCGCGACCAGAGGTCAGCTCGGCGATCTCGGCGTTTGTTTCTTCTTCCAGGCGGCGAGCCGCTCGCTCGCGCGCGCCCTCGTCGATATCGGTAATAATGTATTGCGCATAGTAGAGGACGCGATCTAGATTGCGCTGCGAAACATTCAGCAACAGCCCCAAATAGCTGGGGGAACGGCGAGTATACCAGATATGGGCGATGGGAGTGGCCAGCTCAATGTGGCCCATGCGCTCGCGGCGGACCCGAGAATGGGTGACCTCGACGCCACACTTGTCGCAGATGATCCCACGAAAGCGCACCTTCTTGTACTTGCCACAGTAGCACTGCCAATCCTTTGTGGGGCCAAAGATCGCCTCACAAAAGAGACCATCCTTCTCCGGACGCAGTCGCCGGTAGTTGATCGTCTCGGGCTTGGTCACCTCTCCATACGACCAGGAACGGATCTGTTCTGGTGAGGCGAGACTGATTCTCATGCTTTTGATATCGTTGAGTTCCAAGTTGCCCTCCTACGTCATATCACTGACTCTGACCGGACCGCCGCATAGTGGCGCGGTGCTCTCAGGCGTATAAAAGGTCATGATGGTGCCGCTCTGGCTGTCGTGCGTACAGATTGCTCGAGCCCTTGGTGGTTTTGCTGCCCGGCGAAAATCGGCGCTGTGCATAGGGCGACGCGACATGCTGTTAGGAAAGGATAACCGAGACCGGGTTTCTGGCTATGACGCGGACGCGGGCGTTGAGCATGATGCTTTGGGTACAACGCCTCCGATGGGCCGAGGTCTGATAAAGATGCGTCGCCAAGATTGATGATGCCCGTCGATGGGCAAGAGGCTACTTCGAAGACGTATGATACGCGGAAAACGTCTTTTGGTCAAATCGGCCGGTCTTGTCACGGGCTGACCTCCGCCGCGCTTGGCTTGAACTTGACAGGCTTTTGAAGCGATGTATAATCACCCTTGGCAATAGATGCGGGTGTAGCTCAGCTGGCAGAGCATCTGCTTCCCAAGCAGAATGTCGTGGGTTCGAGTCCCATCACCCGCTTAACGTGTGTCTTTGCGCGATGCATGGGTTCTTGCTCCCCCGAAAATCTGCTCCTGATTATACCACATGATCTCCGATCGGCGAAATCACGCTCTTCATTGACATATTACCCTTTGGCATGTATTCTAATAGTGTGGGGATAGGGCCGACGCCACACGACCTTCCCCGTGTCGCCGGCCGGATACCGTATTTCCCACCACCAGAGTCCCGCCAGATCTGCATGATGTAGATGCTGCCTGGCATTCCCGGGCTCTGTCAGTGACTTTTGCCGTGCAGGGAAGGGACGGCATCTGGTTGAGAAAGGGGCAATGATGGCATTATCCAAGAAGCAGCTCCCTCGACGGATAGAGTTGTGGCTCAAGCGTGGCGATCGCCTGCGCCGTCCGACATCGCGTGAGTTCGTCCAAGAGCAGGATTTCGAAGAGCAGCGCAAGCCCGGTGTAGCGTATGTGATCTATGAGCGCGTGCCGGGAACCTATAGCGATGGCAAGGGAGGCCGACCCCTCTGGCAACGCGCGTGAAGTGTGAGCTCGCGCAGAGAGGTCAAGAGGAGCCGCGAGCCTCTGCCCTGTGTCATCCTCTCTGCGCGAGCCCATGTTTTCCAGCCTGCGAATGGTCGCTGCGCCAGTGTTATGCCCTCTGCTTCCCTTTTTATCCTGCTTTGCGGTAAGCTATCCCCTCAAGAACCCTTGCTCCATAGAATCATCTGCCTCACGCTGCTCCGCGTCTGTATCCGAGCTGCCGGTCAAATGGCAAGCACAGGTTGGCCCTTTTAGAATGGCGCCGGCAAACAACGAAAGAGGCGCTCCGCTCTACGGCTTCTGCCCATCGAGGGTCGGGGAGAGGCCTACCTCGTGGGCCATGGTCAATATTCGGTTCAGCGCCTCGGAGGATTGCCGCGCGCCGCGCACCGCGTATTCCTGCCCCAGCCACTCGTACTTGGCCCCTGCCGATTCGTTGTAGGACAAGAGATCAACGGCGTTCAATCCCTCCTGCCGCAAAAAGGCGAACAGGGCCGCCAGATTCTCCTCAGTGTCGGTAATGTCGGGGATGAGTGGCACCCGCACCTGCACGGCATATCCGCCGGCAGCCAGTCGTCGGGCGTTGTCGAGGATGGCGCGATTGCTGGCGCCGGTCCAACGGCGATGGGCGGCGTCGTCCATCAGCTTGAGGTCATAGAGCACCAGGTCGGTGTGACGGGCCAGGCGTTCCAGCGTCTCCCAGGCGCAGGCGCCGCAGGTCTCGATGGCGGTGTGCACTCCCAACGCCCGGCATCCGGCCAGGACTGCCTCGGCAAAGGCGGGTTGCAGCGTGACCTCCCCGCCGGTGA
>SKLG01000255.1 GCA_007123335.1 Anaerolineae bacterium
ACACCTGGTACGCAGGCAGTGAGGGTATCCTCTTTCGTTCGTTGAACAATGGTGATGGCTGGGAGGCGGTGGGAAGCTTTGACGAGGAGCGCATCGTATGCCTTTCCGCCCATCAGGATCGCCCCGGCCTGTTGGCGGTGGTAACCAGGTTGCCCGATAATGAGGGAGCGCGGATGCACTTTTCCCGGGATTGCGGCGAGTCTTGGGAGCCTACGAACTACACCACGACTTTTGAGGTCAACGATATCGCCTGGATCATGCGTGACGAACAGCCGATCCTCTTGCTGGCGACCGTCAGCGGCCTTTATGAGCTGAATCCAGAGCCGGGCAGTGGGCCGGTGCAGATCCTGGTTGATCCCCAGGATCAGGATCGGGGCTTTTACGCCGTGGCGGCCTCCAGGGATCTTCGCGGACAGATCAGCGTGGCCGTGGCGGCACAGGCTACCGCCGGCATCTACTGGTCGGGGGATGGAGGCAGATCCGGCACCTTTCGCCATATAGGGTTGGATGGCCACGACATTCGCTCTTTGGAGGTGCAATACGATGGCCCACGGACCTTTTTGTGGGCCGGGGCGGCTGCCGTGGGCGGCGATACCGGCGAAGGATGCTTTCGCTGGGAGCTTCGCGGTCGCGAGCTACCGCCCGAGGGTTGGCAGACGTTTGGACAAGACTGGAACGGGGGCAGTTGCCGCGCTCTGGCGTTTCTGGACAGCACTGTACTGGCGGCATCTCATCGCGCAGGCGTGCTACGCCTGCATACGAGCCAGCGTGAGCCCGCCTGGCAATCTTCAGATGTACGCAGCGGCCTGCCGTTGCGCGATCCGGGGCGATTCTATCCCGTCGACACCGTCGCTGCCGATCCGCACTCGGGCTGGGCCATGGCTGGCGGGGTTGAAGGGGTCTATCGCAGCCAGGATGGCGGCGTAAACTTTGGCTCCAGCTCCAGCACCCAGTTCGCAGAGCGGGTGAGCCTACCCGCTACTTGGTTGTTCTGCTCGGGCGAACACGACATTGAGGTGGTGACAGAGGATGAAGCGGACCAAAATTGAGGCCTTGCTGCCGAGTGTCTTTCGGCGCACGGCCCATCTGGGGTCTCCCTTATTCGCCCTCCTGCAAGAGATGGAGGAGCAGCAAGAACCGGCAGAGGAGGCGCTGACCCATCTCGACGCCTTCTTTGACCCTTATCGGGCGCCACACCGCTTTGTGCCCCTCTTGGCCCGTTGGGTCGATTTGGACAAGCTGCTTGGCGAGTCGGGGGACGACCTGGCGGCAGGTTCTTTTCCGCCGGGTCTGGGGCGGCTGCGCGAGTTGATCGCCTCCGCGGCCTATCTCTCTCGCTGGCGGGGCACAGCCCGCGGTCTGGAGCTCTTTTTAGAGACCGCGATGGGTGTTCAGGGGTTTGAGATCACCGAAGTGCCCCCTGATGCAGAGGGGCGCCCTCACCCCTTTCACGTAGCCATTCGCGCGCCCGAGAGCACAGAGCCCTATCGCGAGCTGATCGAGCAGATCATCGAGATCGAAAAGCCAGCCTATGTCACATATGATCTAGAGTTTGGCGAGGCCAAACAATCAGAATAGGCGCTAGCCGGCTATTGTTAGTAGGAGAGAGATCATGGCCAACCCCTTTTCTATCACCGCCGCCAGCAACAGTGTGCCGCTCAGCGACGAGCGCACCGGTCAGGCGGCCTTTACGGTGTTCAACGCCAGTGGTCGGCCCATCCGCGGCCGGGCACTTGTTGTACCCGAGGATCCTGCAGCTGAGCCGTGGCTGAGCATCGTCGGCGATGTGGAGCATTCCTTTGACATCGCCGGCACCCAGCAGTTCATGGTCCAGATCGAGGTGCCGGAGACGGCGCCCGTCGGCAATGTGCGCTTTCGGCTGGACATGGTGGACGTGGAGCACCCTGATGAGAATTATAGCCGGGGACCCACCGTCACCTTCCAGGTGCCCGAGCCAGTTGCCGCGCCTCAGCCCTTCCCTTGGTGGATCGCCGTCGTCGCTGCGGCGGTCATCGTCCTAATCGGCGTCGCTATTGTGGTGGGCGGCGACATCCTCGGCGGACTCGAGGATGCTCGGGCTACCCAGCAGGCGGTGGCCCAGACTCAGACCGCCGCAGCCATGTTAACCGAAACCCCTACACCCACAACCACACCCACCATCACCCTCACGCCCAGCCCTACCAACACACTTACGCCCAGACCCACCAATACCCCCACGCCTGTTACTATTCCCACCGTCACACCCACAATTGATATCCCATTTACTCCCTTACCAACTCCAAGCGACCCTGATCGTCCCCCTCCGGTGATTCCATAAAATGGATTCTTGAGTTATAATATTAACAAATACGCATTCATCGACGAATGCATCAGGTCTGCGGCGCCTTGTAGACAGATAAATGCGTAGTGGATGCCGCTGTCGGCATAGTGTCGGCCAATCATCGTTAGCAGGAGGGATATCATGGCAAATCCATTTGTCATCACCGCCGCCAGCAACAGTGTGCTACTCAGCGGGGAGCGCAGCGGACAAGCGACCTTTACCGTGTTCAACGCCAGCGGTCGCCCCATCAGCGGGCGAGCGCGGATCGTGCCCGAGGATCCAACAGCCGAGGAGTGGATGACCCTAGCCGGTGCTGCTGAACGCGCCTTTGGCATCGCCGGCGCGCAACAGTTTGTGGTCGAGATCGAGGTGCCGCCCACGGCGCCCGCCGGCGATGTGCGCTTTCGGCTGGACGTAGTGGATGTGGAGAACCCGGACGAGAACTATAGTCGGGGGCCCAGCGTCACCTTCCAGGTGCCTGAGGCGCCGGCCCCCTCCAAACCCTTTCCCTGGTGGATCGTCGCCGTCGCGGCGGGCGTGATCATCCTCCTCGGCGGCGCATTCGTGGTAGCCGGCAATATCCGCGAGACCACCAAGATGGCCCAGGCTACCCAGAGCGCCCTGGCACAGACTCGGACAGCCGCAGCCATGCGGCCTACCGAGACCCTTACGCCCACAGCCACCGCCACCGGTGTGCCCACGGCGACCGAAACGCCTACGCCGACCCCCACGCCGACCATTCCCCTGGGCTTTCGGATCGAAGACTTTACGGGCACCTGGGTGAATGTCGATGAGAATACCTCGGGGATGACCAGGCTGGTCATTCGGCAAGTGAACAACAGCGTCATATCGCTCCAGGGCTTTGGCAAATGCGTGCCCACGGACTGTGACTGGGGGGTGATCAATACCGCGTTTACGCCGCCCCGGATGGTGGCAACGTGGGATTTTGGGTTCAAGAAGAGCATCATCTCTGTGGAGCGCTCTGATGCCAATCTCGTGGCCGAGGTCTTTGATGACTATCCGCCCAGCGACCCTCGACCCGACAGAACGACCAACCATACTCTAAGGCGGCAACTAATCGTCGTCAGCACTCTGGTGGCACCAGGCGAGCTCCGCACGGATATCGAAAAGATTCAGCC
>SKLG01000170.1 GCA_007123335.1 Anaerolineae bacterium
ACCTCTCCAACATCCACAAGCGGGAGGAGTTCCGCCACCGCTCCGTCATTGTGCCGGTCTGTCTGGGGCAGATCTGTGGGCTGGGCTGGATCGGCTACAGGCTGGCGCTGGAAGCGCTGCTGTCGATGCAGCGCTGAGGGGATCGTCGCTCAGCACATATCCACCGCCGGCGTCAGCGAAGCTGCGCCGGCGGTGGATATCTAGCTTCCTCTAGCCTATCGCGTGCGTCGCAGGAACGCAGGGATATCCAGGTCCGAGTTGTCAAAGGGCCGCTGAAAGACATCGGATTCACGCTTCTCGGCCGCGCGCGGCATGGGCACTTGAACCCGGGCCTTGTGATCGAGATCAAAGCCGGTGGCGATGACCGTGATCTGAATCTCGTCGCCCATGTTCTCGTCGACAACGGTGCCAAAGATGATGTTGGCATCGGGGGCAGCCGTCTGATGAATGAGCTCGGCAGCCTGGTTGATCTCGTGCAGCGACATATCCTCGCCGCCCTTGATGTTGAATAACACGCCCTTGGCCCCGCTGATGGTGACATCCAACAAAGGACTGGTGATAGCCTGCTGCGCCGCAGCCAGGGCCCTTTCATCGCCCGTCGCCCGACCGATGGCCATGAGCGCCGCCCCGGCATCCTTCATGATCGCCTTGACATCGGCAAAGTCCGTGTTGATATCGCCGGATACGGTGATCAAATCCGAGATACCCTGAATGCCCTGACGCAGGATATCATCGGCCATCAAAAAGGCCTTGCGCAGCGGAGCCTGGCGATCGACGAGCTGCAGCAGTCGATCATTGTGAATGGCAACCAGCGTGTCCACATGCTCCTTGAGCTTCTTGAGACCTTCCTCGGCCACATGGGCGCGCTGCGTGCCCTCGAAACTAAAGGGCTTGGTCACCACGGCGACCGTTAGGGCACCCAAGCTACGGGCTATTTCAGCGATAACCGGCGAGGCGCCGGTGCCCGTGCCCCCGCCAAAGCCCGCGGTCACAAAGACCATGTCAGCATCTTCCAGCACGCTGCGCAACTCATCCTTGGATTCCTCTGCAGCCTTGGTGCCCATGGTAGGATCGCCACCCGAGCCGAGGCCGCGAGTAACCGCGTCGCCGATACGCACGCGCAGTGGCGCACTAGAAAGCGCCAGCGCCTGAGCATCGGTGTTGACGGCGATAAACTCGACGCCCCCCAGCCCTTCCTCAATCATGCGATTGACCGCGTTCGAACCACCGCCACCCACCCCAACTACCCTGATCTTGGCCAGATCGTCCTGTAGACGTTGATAGCTGCTCATACCGATTCTCCCCTCACCCGAAAACCATCCGCGCGACGCCAACCTCGCGGAGCAACTCTTGATGCATCTTGAAGCATCATAACACAGCGATTCGTACCTGTCAATACACTTTTTGACAAAGGACCATAAAGCCGGTATGATGTTGAAATCATGGCAAAGGCGCCTTCGGGGCGCTTTTTTGCGTTCTAGCCGAGGATCGTCATGTTACAGCTTGGCAGTTTCAAGAGAGTCATGATCAACGCCAGCAGGCCTGGGGGACCTTGACGGCCTCCCGGGCGCTTGCCGTTGCCATTGTCTGACCAAGGCGGCCAGTTTCCATCGGGAACTGGCCGCTTTTTGTTAAGCCGCAAGGTCCCCTTTCACATCCACCAAAACCTATTTTAACCAACCGCGTTTATGGTTGTCTTTGGAGGGCGACATGTTAGAATTCAGTAAAAAGAGCAATACTCTAGAACAAACCGAGTACCAATACAGTCTACAGGATGTTGATGAGCCTCAGCTCTATCGGTTGCTGTATAGCTATGGGGATGTGCCCAAGATCCCCTTTAACCATCGCCATGTGCCGATGCGCCCGGTAGATCAGGCATGGATCAGCGATACGACCTTTCGCGATGGACAGCAAGCCCGCGCACCGTATACGGTAGAGCAGATCGTCCAGCTATTCACCTTTATGCATCAGCTCGGCGGACCCAAGGGCATCATTCGGCAATCCGAGTTCTTTTTGTACAGCGACAAGGACCGCAAGGCGGTGGAATCCTGCATGGCCCTGGGCTTCGAGTTCCCCGAGGTCACCAGTTGGATCCGGGCAAACGCCCAAGACTTTATGCTGGTCAAGGAAATAGGCATCGAAGAGACCGGCATTCTGGCCAGTTGCTCCGATTACCACATCTTTAAAAAGCTCAAGATGACGCGTCGCCAGGCGATGGATCAGTTCCTGGGAATCGTCAAGGACGCATTGTCCATAGGCGTTCGACCACGGGTGCACCTGGAGGACATCACTCGGGCCGACTATTACGGCTTTGTGATCCCCCTTTGTCAGGAGTTGAGCCGACTCTCAACCGAAAGTGGTATCCCCATCAAGGTTCGCGCCTGCGATACCCTGGGCTTGGGCGTCTCCTTCCCCGGTGTGGCCTTGCCCCGCTCGGTGCCGGGCATCGCCTATGGATTGTGGCACTATGCCCAGTTCCCCAGCGATCGACTGGAATGGCACGGTCACGATGACTTTTACAAGGCCGTCGTAAACGCTACCACAGCTTGGCTCTATGGCATCGGTGCGGTAAACTGCACTCTGCTGGGCATCGGTGAACGCACTGGTAACACACCATTGGAGGCGATGGTATTCGAGTATGCCGCGCTGCGCGGAACACTGGACGGCATGGAACCACAAGTCATCACCGAGATCGCCCGCTATTATGAACAGGAATTGGGCTACACAATACCTCCTCGCACGCCGCTCGTGGGCACCGATTTCAACACCACCCGAGCCGGCATTCACGCCGACGGGCTACTCAAAGATGAGGAGATCTATAACATCTTTGATACAGAAAAGCTCCTCGGGCGACCCGTTCGCGTGCTCATCAACCAAAATTCGGGCGCTGCCGGGCTGCTGCACTGGCTGCGCGGCCACTATGGGTTAAACGGCGAGTTCTCGCTGAATAAACGCGACACCCGACTAGAGCCCATCCTGGAATGGATTCAAGAGGAATACGACAACGGCCGGGTGACGGCCATCGGCGACGACGAGATCGAGGCAGCCCTGGCATTCAAGGCCCCAGAACTCTACGCAGAGCTGACTGAGTCCCCCTGATCCGGCTCCTGCGACCGTATCGGCCATCAGGCGCCACGCCCTGTCTTCAAAGGCAGGGCGTGGCGTTGTCAGTAGGCCAGGGGTGTCCACCGCTACCAGCCCAATCCCCCCACAGCCTGCATCAGCGCCTTCATATATCCGATGCCGTGAGCGCGGGCGCGGTGACCATAGGGGGTATCGCCCACAAAACGACCATAGTGATCTGGCATCATCGGCCCATCGAAACCCACCTCTTGCCAGGTGCGCATCGCGTCGATCATGTTGATGTCCCCGCCGTCGATGGCCGCCTCGCGAAAGGCTGGCAGTTGTCCAACCACGTTGCGGAAATGCACGTAGAACACCTTTCCCGTTCCGCCGAGACGCCGGATGGCCCCTAACACCCCTTGGCCCAACATCTCGGTGAAGCAGCCCTGGCAGAACAATAATCCGTTGGAAGGGCTGGGCGCCAGATCAAGAGTGCGTTCAAAGGCCTCGACGCGGTCAAAGATGCAGGCCGCCCCGCCAATGGGGCTGATCGGCGGATCGTCGGGATGCAAAGCCATCTTGACGCCGGCGCTCTCGGCCACCGGCATAACCCGCTGAATAAAGTAGGTGTAATGCTCCCACTGCTCCTCGGCGCTGATCGGACGCGGCGCCAACAGGGGAGCGTTGGCCATCAGCGCATGGTCATAGCCGGTATAGAGCGTGTCACCCCGGCCCCGCGCATCACGCGTCGTGCGCCAGACCTTGACCGCGTGAAAGCTGTAGCCCAGGATGGGGATACCGGCGCGCCCCATGTTCTCCAATGTACGACAATACTGATCGATCTGGGCGTCCCGTTCAGCGAGACCCTGACGAATGGCCACATTCCACTCGCCAGGGAGATCATGGAGCGCCGCTACCTGCACACCGGCAGCCTCCACCTGCGTTCGTAACTGGATCAGCTCCTCATAGCCATAGTGACCATCCTCGACCCGATACGCCGGGCGGGTCACCAAATGGGTAACGCCGATCTGTCGCGCAAACTGGAGATTCTCTTCGCTGGGCTGAAGCATGCCCATGGCCACTTGCATGAACGTCCCTCCTTATGGCATGCGGAGCATTCTACATGATATCGGCGCGAGCTGGTTCGCCTTCCACGATCACCTAGCATTCGTGGACCAGCCATACCACCGAATCATACCTCCAGATGCCGCGATCGCGCAACCCCCTGACAAGACATCGTGTCCGCATATGCCCGCGGATCAGTAGTAGGGGGTGTAACGCGTATAAGTCTGCAACACCTGCCCACGATACTGGGAGGTAACATGCACGAGGACCGTATATCCGGGCAAGACGTGCCCAATGGGGAAGCTTATCCGGCCATATCCGGTAGAACCGGTGATAGTGCCGTAGACACGCGTCGATGCACCGTCGCGCATCATAATGCGCACCGGGGCACCCGCTACGCCACGGCCAAACTCATCGACCACATGCACATTTACGATCTGCCTGCCGCCACGGCCAGGCATGGGATACGCCACCCATGCATTGATCTGAGCACCGGTAAGGGCGCCCCGCACAACCACGTTGCGGTATGCCCCGACCTTGGCGGTAGCGGTCGTCGGTAGACATAGAAAGAGCATCCCAAGAAGCGATATGATCGCCAGGACACGCCCACGTAAGGATCGCATCTCCCACCTCAGCTTATTCAGCGATCGCGGATATCTCCTGCGATACCAAGTCTTTCCCAGTATAGCAGTCCCACTGGGCGTGTGTGCAAAGGCAGCGTAAATAAGAGTACCAGATAGGGATCGGTGAGAGGCTGTCTTGACTTGTGTTTCGCGATGGATAGAGACTTGCCAGACGGACCACATCCCGGCTACACTGCGACAAATCAACGCGGAGAGAAACGAGTACGATGCAGAACATACACAGCCACGTCTGGAATCAAGACGAACATTTCACGCCGCAGATGATCGCCGAGGCGCAGATCGCGCGCGGTGGTGAACCGGTGGATCTCACCGTGCGATTCGATGCCTTGATGCAAGATGTGGAACCGTTTGAGAAGGTGGTCATCTTTGGGCTCAAAGCTCGCCTGAGCGGCGTGTGGGTGCCGGACGAGTATGTCGCTGCTCTGGCTGCTCAAGACGACAAGCTGTACGGATTCGCCTCCTGCGATCCTACGCAGCCTGATTATGTCGAGGAGCTACACGATGCCCTGGAAGATCTGGGGCTCTGCGGGCTCAAGATGGGGCCCATCTACGCCGGATTTGATCCTCGCGACCCCCGTTGTGATGTGGCTTATCGCTACTGCGAGGATCATGGCCTGCCAATAGTATTTCACACCGGCACCACCTTTAACCAGGCCGCACCCCTCGGCGTGAGTCGTCCATGGCTTTTTGATGAGGTTGCCATCCGCCATCCCGAGTTGCGCATGGTCCTGGCCCATGTCGGGCATCCCTTTTCGGGCGAGTGTCTCGCCGTGATTCGCAAGCACCCTCACGTCTATGCCGATATCTCGGCGATCTTTTACCGTCCCTGGCAGTTCTACAATACCATGATCCTGGCCCAGGAGTATGGCGTCACCCACAAACTCCTCTTTGGCACCGACTATCCCTTTGCCCGCGGCCAGGAATCCATCGACGGATTGCGCCATGTGAACGCCGTCATCGGCACGGCCACGCTGCCACGGGTGTCCGAGGAGGTTATCGAAGGCATTCTGACCAGGGACGCCTTTGCCCTGCTTGGCATCGCCGAGTGAAACGCCACCACCATATCTCAGGAAGGAGATTTTATGTTCGACAACGATGAGCAGGTATTTGCCTTTGTACAGGAGCACCTCTATGTCGCCGCTGTGTGCGACATCCTGGACACATTGGGCTACCGTCAGCAAGCCATGCACCAACGACTGCGCCCGCTATTGCCCGATATCGAGGGCTGTGGATTCGTCGGCCGGGCGCGCACGGTTCACTGGATGGAGACCGAGTATATCGTCGAGGATGATCCCTACGGCCTGGAGATCGAGGTCATCGATTCGCTGCGCCCAGGCGACGTGGTGGTACACTCTACCGACTATGCCGGCACCAACGCGCCCTGGGGTGAGCTGATGAGCACCGTGGCCAAGCATAACGGCGCCGTGGGTTGCGTCTGCGACAGCCAGATTCGCGACTGCGTCAAGATCATCCAGATGGGCTTTCCCGTCTATTATGCCGGCATCCGGCCGCTAGACTCTATGGGCCGCGGTCGCGTGGTCGAGTATGACGTGCCCATCCGCTGTGGAGACGTGGTGGTGCGCCCAGGGGAGCTGGTATTCGCCGACTATGACGGCATCGTCGTCATCCCGCGAGAGGTCGAGGAGAAGGTATTGCGCCTGGCCCAGGAGAAGGTGGGCGACGAGTCGCAGTCGCGGGCCGAGCTTTTGGCCGGCAAGACGTTGCGCGAGGTGTATGACAAGTACGGCGTGCTCTAGCGCACCGAGCTGACGGCCCGCAGAGACGCGCCCTGGCGCGTCTCTACCTATGCACAGCCAAACTAGCGCAAGAATTCGGCAAAGACACGGTTGCCCAGTAGCCGTCCCCGCCTGGTGAGACGAATGCGGTCATGGGCATCACTCTCGAGCAACCCCTGTTGCACCAGCCTTTCGATCTCGGCGCCATAGACTTGCATCAGGTTCACGCCAAAGCGCGCCTCGATGTCACGCCGGGAGACGCCGGCGATCAAGCGCAGGCCAAGCATCATCGCCTCCCCAAGCTGCTGCTCAGGGCTCAACTCCTCGCAAAAGGCTGTGGTGTCCTGATTCCGCCCGCAGCGTGCGATGTATTCGGACACGTCCTCGAGGTTGGCCCAGCGACGGCGCCCGTCAAAGGAATGAGCGGCGACGCCCAAGCCCAGGTAGGATTCATAGCGCCAATACTTGAGATTATGTCGACACGCTAATGCTGGCACCATCAAGTCCGGGCGCTCATCCTCTGCGGTCAAGCGCGCCCAGTTCGAGATCTCATAGTGACGATAGCCCGCTGCGCATAATAAATCTTGCGCCCACTCGTACATCTCGGCTGCCAGGTCATCGTCCGGAGCTGGCATGCCTTTGCTGGCTATTTGCGCGGCGAGAGGCGTCTCTGGTTCCACCGTGAGGCAGTACAGGGAAAGATGCTCCGGCGCCAACGTCAGCGCCTGCTGCAGAGACCGCTGCCAATCCTCAAGCTGTTGGCCGGGCAGACCGAACATCAGGTCCAGACTCATGTTCTCGAAACCCGCCGCACGGGCCATCTGAAACGCGCGGCGTGCTTGATCGGCACGATGGATGCGCCCCAACAGCGCCAATTCATGGTCGTTCAAGCTCTGCACGCCGATGCTCACCCGTTGTATTCCCGCCTCGTGCAGGCTCGCCAGGAAGAGCGTATCGACGGTCCCAGGGTTGGCCTCGATGGTGATCTCGCGATCTTCCCTGGAAACAATCGGCAGCCGACGTTCGAGTCCTTGCCACAGCTCGATCAGCAGATCATGGGGTAACACCGTGGGTGTCCCACCGCCTATGTAGACCGTGTCGAACGAACGATTAGACCACGCTTCGGCGCGAGTTTCTGCCTCAGCAAGAAGCGCCTTGATATAAGCGGTATAATGGGCTTCAAGGCCTGTGTAGGAGCAAAAGTCGCAGTAAACACACTTTTGCAGGCAAAAGGGGAGATGAATATACAGACCCGCCGTGTGCAGAGAGGGGATCAAAAAGTAGTCGGGCCCGTCGAGGTAGAGGATCCATCCGATAGAGCCATATCCAGAGCCCGTTCCAGAGCTTGAGCAGCCAGCGCCGGGATATCGTCATAGGCTCCGTCAGCAGCATCCAGCCGATGCTGCTCCACAGCATCGGCGCGGATGGCCTCACCCAGAATGTCGTAGGTCTTGGCATCATCCAGAGCAAGATCGAGTAACTCATCCTCGATCTCATCAAGACGAGCAGGTGCACTATCGGTAGAGCCTACGGCCAAAGCGACCCCATGGGGCACGACGCTACCCTTGTTGAGCTTGATGTTTATGGCGAGCACCAGCGAGGAACGCCACTGAGCCCCAGCCGCAGGCAAACTCGCCATGGCCGTGCCCTGACCGGCCCTACGCGCTGGAATGCGAAAAGCGGTGACGATCTCGGTGGCGCTATCCACCCGAGACACGCCGCGCTTCACGAATAGACTATGGATCGGCAACCACTGGGAACCGGTGGAGTTGGTGATCTCTACCTCGGCGCCCAACGCCATGAGCGCCACAGTGCCATGCGCGTTTCCATAGGCCGAGACGACGTTGCCGCCCAGTGTAGCCAGGCGCCGGATCTGCGGGCTCCTGATCTGCTCAGCGGCCTGGCAGAGCAGAGGCACGCGTGCACGAATCGTATCACTCTGCTGCAACCGGGCAAAGGTATTGCCCCCACCGACCACAATCTCGCCATCGTTCTCGGCAACGCGGCAGATGCTGGACACCCGCGACACATCGGCCAGATAGGGGGTCATGTCCCGCTTCTGCTGCATCATGGGCAGCAGCAGAGTGCCGCCCCCGATGACCTGGCTCTCGCCATGATGAGCCATCAAGTAGGCAATGGCCTCTTGAATGGAAGAGGCGAAATAGTAGCCTTTGATGGTGCGTTTTCGAGTTTGATGAGGATGCATAAAGGTGTGCAATAGCTCTCAGCGATTGCGGATGGCGATGCGCACTTCGGTATAGACGCGCTCGACGCTGTGCCGCTTGCGTAGCTTGACGTCGGCCAGCTCTTCTTCTGACACCGGATAGTAATCGAGCATACCTATCTTTTCCACCGTTTCACGACGGCTGCTGCCCTCTTTGAAGAGCTGAACCACACGGCGGCGCATCTCGACGATATAATCATGGAGCGGCGCCAGGACCTCCTTGCCGCACAAGTCACCCTTGCCGGGCACAATGACGTCAATATCCATAGCCTGAAGCTGTTTCAGCGTTCGTAACCAGCCCAGGGTGTCGGCGTCGACCATCTCTGGGTGCTCATTGTTGACGACATTGTCGCCGGCAAACAGAATGCGCTCCTTGGGCAAATAGACGCCCAGCGAGGCTGGAGTGTGTCCCTTTAGATACAACACCTGCACCTCACGATCCCCGAGATGCAGGGTCAGGCGATCCTCAACCGATATCTCGGGCGAGATCACGCGCAGATGCGCCAACTCGTCAGCCAGCACGGGATCGCGATCGCGGTACTCTTCTGCCAACCGTTCCAAACCTGTGCTGCGAAACTTGGCGATGGGCTTTTCCGCCTGCTCATGCCCAAAGGTTCGTGTGGGCATGAAAAAGACATCGCCCAACATATGCTCGGGGTGGAAATCGGTATTGACGATGCCATAGAATTCGCTAACGCCCATCTGGATGAGCGTCAGCTGCCATTGGCGGGCATCTGGAGGCAGCATGGGGGTATCCACGAGCAACGCCCCTCGCTCCGTGCGGATCAGCCCGCAATTGCCCCCCTCGAATTCACTCTCAACAAATACGTCCTCGGCCAGTTCCCTGAGCACAAATGCCTCCATGCCGTTCAATATCATTCATTCGCTGCGTTTTGCTGAGCCCGTTTGCCTATGGCGCCGACCCCACCGCCGTAAGCATGTCTCGCGCCGCATCCAGTACGTCGGTCAACCGTTCCTCATCCACTCCCCCACCCTGAGCCATATGGGGACGCCCTCCGCCTCGTCCACCAAAGGGGCCAGCGGCATCGCGCAGCAACTGCCCCATGTCGAGATCGACGTCGCGGGAGCGTGCAAAGCAGATTTGGGGCGAAGGTCCGCCCACGGCCAGCAGCACGATCATCCCAGGATATTGTATCAGCCGCTGCGCGATGGCGCGCATGCCCTCGCCATCATCATCGTGCAGCACTTGACAGATGAGACGCAGCCCGGCGATCTCCTCTGCCTCCGCGGCTAACCGTGGAACATCCAGGTCCAGGACACGCCGTCTCAAGCCCTCAGCCTCATGCCTCGCCTCGGCCTCGGCCGTGCGCAGGCGCTCGATGGCCTCGCCCAGCTCGTCCACACCCACGCTGAGCGCGTTAGCCGCCTGCTGAAGCGCCGCATCCCGCGCGCGATAGTCTTTGACCGCCCGCCAGCCACACAAGAACTCGATGCGGATGCCATCTCGCTGCCGGCCCCAGCCGCGAATGTGGAGACAACCCACCTCTCCGGTAGCGCGAACATGAGTCCCCCCACAAGCGCAGCGGTCAAAATCATCCACCGTGACCACACGCACTCTATCTACAGCCTCAACGGCTTTGCGCAGGTCAAGGCTCTCCGCCTCTTGCGCGGACACCTCGCAGACCGAGATGCTGCGGTTCTCCAAGACGATGCGGTTGGCCAGTTCCTCCACCATCGCAGCTTCCGCGGCGTCCAGCGACTCGCGGTTAATATCGATGGTGCTACTCGCCTCGCCGAGATGAAACGACACCGTGTCAGCGCCTAGCAACTGCTCCACGGCGCGGGAGAGAATATGCTGTCCTGTGTGTTGCTGCATGTGGTCGAAACGGCGCGCCCAATCGATGGCGCCACGCACCGTCTCTACTCCATCCAGGGGAGCCGCCAACACATGAAGGATATCCTCTTTCGTATCGATCACATCCATCACCGGAATGCCTGAAAGCATGCCGGTATCATGGGGCTGCCCGCCCGATGAGGGATAGAAACACGTGCGATCCAGGACAACCGCCGGACGAGCATCCACCTCCGTCCGACGAATCAGGTGAGCCTCAAACTCACGACAATAAGGATCGTGCCAATACAGGCGCTCAGTTATAGCCACCATCCCTCCACAGAGCGAACAACGGTCGGATTATACCATGACTATGATCGAGAGGCCACTAAACCGCTTGGGAGCTTGAGAGGCATCGCTCAGCGAAAGGCGTGTTCGGTGCGTGCTATGATCATATCTTGCCATTCGCGACTCAGGGTAGCAAATCGCGCCGACCAGCCGGAGACGCGCACGGCCAGATTGGGGTAGCGATCGGGATAGCGCTGGGCCTCGCGCAACAGGGCGCTATCCACGACGTCGATGTGCAGGAATATGCCTCCCAGATGGGCAAAGGTGCGCATCAGCGACACCAGCGCGTCGATGCCCTCCTCTCCCTGCACACTGGAGGGGTGCACCTTGATCTCTAGCGCTGTGCCGTTTGGGAGCCTGGTGAAATCGACGGCACAGAAGGAGCGAATCACCGCTGTGGGGCCATGCTTGTCGCTGCCTGGCGAAGGCGATAGGTTGTTGGCCAGGAACTCGCCAGCCTGACCGCCGGCTGCTGTGGCGCCACGCCTGGGCGCCCACTCGATCTGTCGACCAAAGGTGCTGATTCCCGGCGGGCGCAACACGCCGGCCCGCTCGCGCACCGCGCCGGCCAACGCCACATAGTCATCAAACACTCGCCTATACAGCACATCAGCCTGGGGATCATCGTTGCCATATAGAACCACCCCACTACGCACACGGCGACGCAGAGCTTCATGGCCCCGCCAATCCTGGCGCAACACCTTTACAAACTCGGCCAGTGAGAGGGTTTGCTCCTCATAGACCAACTGCTTGACAGCCAACAGGCTGTTGACGACATCGGGCAGACCGCCGGCGTGAGGAGCATAGACGTTATAGCGCGAGCCCCGATCATGGTAGCCGCGCCCCCGCGCGATGCAATCATCGACGAGCAGCGAGGCTAACGGCGCTGCCCGACCGCCGCGGGACCAATCATCGGCGCGGCGGTGCCAATCCGTCAAGAAACCGCCGAGCCGCTCACGGAACGCCGCATATAGCTCCTCGAACGTCTCATAGAGCGGGATAGCTCCCTCTCCGATGACGCCCAACACCTCTTGCAGCAGTTGCAGCGCATCAAAAGGATAGTAGGAAAAGGTGGATTGGCCAGGCAACACGATCTCCCAACAGCCATCGTTGGCGAACTGACGAGCCTCCTCAGGCGTATAGCCAAACCGCTCTAACGCCCGCAGGATCGTCTCCTCACCATAGATAGCCACTGTGCCGCTGCCCAGGCGCTGTACCTCGGCTATGCGCCGCAACAGACGCTCTGGCGTGAGGGCATTGATCCGCACGGCGATGGGGAAATCGCTGATGCGCAACTCTTCAACGACGTCGAGCACCAGATAGGTGACATCGTTGGTGATGTCGCGCCCGTCGCCATCTACCCCGGCGAGGATCACGTTCTGGTAGAACTGGCCATCGCCGCTGTCGCCGACGTGGCGCGTGTCGGCTCCGATCCACTCGCAGCCCTTGACCCAAAAGTGAGCCAGCAGCTCCCGCGCCTCGTCCAGCGTGATCCTGCCCGCTGCGAGATCGGCATCGAGGTAGGGGCCCAACAGCTCGTCGATGCGTCCAATCCCCGACCAGTTGCCGCAGAGCCGCTGAAAGGCGTGCTGAAACCAAAGCGATTGCAGGGCTTCATAGAAGGTGCGCGCCGG
>SKLG01000025.1 GCA_007123335.1 Anaerolineae bacterium
CAGCCCAGGTTCAGGTCAAAGAGGTCGGGGTTGCGCTTCAACAGCAGCTCGCAGGCCTTGAGCAGACGTTGCGCATCGTGGCCCAACATCTGCATCGCCACGGGGCGCTCCATCTCGCGGAAATCGGCCACCTGCCCAATGTGCCCGCCGCCGCCCACCACGGCGTCGTCGAGGATGCAGGCAGTGTAGCTCATCGCCGAGCCCATCTCGCGGCACAGCACGCGAAAGGGCACGTCGGAATAGCCCGCCATGGGCGAGAGGATCAAGTCGCCATAGACGGGGATGGGGCCGATATGGAAGGTCGGCTGTTGTGGGAGGTGCTCACTCATCGGATCATCCATTCCTGCCGGGGATCTGCCCCGAGGGAGCGCGAGGCCCCCTCGGTTGGGGTGAGGATTAGCGCGCCGTACGTTTGCCGCCGCCCTCCACCGAGGTGCGCATCAGCGCCTGGACCTCGGCCTTGGTGACGATGGGCAGATCGAACATGAGCGTCTGCTTGATGCGCGTGGCCGCATCGCCCACCAGCACGCCCTTTTGCAGGCGGCGCATGGGGTCGCTCTCGGTGAGCAGGCCATAGTAAAAGCCGCCGTTCCAGGTGTCGCCGCCGCCCAGCCGGTCCCAAAGGACGATGTTGGTCACCGCCGGGGAGCGGAAAAAGTGGCCCTCGGCGTCCATCACCGCCGACTCCCAGCGGTGCTCCTCAAAGCTGTCGGGGTAGCGGATGGTGATGGCCACCACCTCGGTGTCAAAGCGCTCGCTGACGCCCTGCATGAATGCCCGAAGATCGTCGTCCTCCATGCGGCCAAAGTCTCCGTTGACGATCTGGCGCGCGCTGTACTGCCCGGCGCTCATGTCATAGAGGTCGGCCATGTCCTCGATGCTGGTGATGAGATAATCGACGTGCTCCTGCAGGATCGGCGTCATCGCTTCGACGCACTGGGCCTTGCTCCACAGCGTCGAGCGATAGTTAAAGTCCAGGCCCACCTTGCAGCCCTCGGGCTTGGCCGCCAGCGCCTCATAGAGCGCCTCCAGGTTATGGTTCTGCGCATAGCCGCTGTGGTTGGCCAGGCCAAAAGTGATGCCCGAGGTGTGAAAGAGCTGGCAGTCCTTGAGCGCTGCATCCCAATCCACCATGCCGGGGCCGAACTTGCTGGCCGCCGAGTACATGCGCTGATACCAGCCGGTGGTCACCCTGGGCGTGCGCCCCAGCTCATAGAGATAGCGGCCAATGGGCTCCGTCTTGGGCGCCCAGACGATGTGGTCGGTGTTCAGCCCCTCGGCGCGGGCGATGTTGCGCACCTGCCAGCCGTAGGGGTTGTCGGGCACGCGGGTGATAAAGCTGGCCGGAATGCCAAAGCGGCTCAGGGCCATGGCCAGGGTGTACTCGCTGCCGGCCATGGAGAGCCGCACTGTGCGGGTGCGCTCCAGCCGCTCTTCGTCGGCCGGGGTGTCGCGCACCATGACCTCGCCAAACGTCACGAATGCCGGACCCTTGCCCTTGAAAGCGGACAGATCGTCCTTGGTAATGTCGAACATGGGTATATTCATCGGTTTCCCCCTTTTCGGATAGAGTTCGGGAGAAGTGTAGCGCAAGGGGTGGGCAGGGTCAAACGTCCTGCGGGGTCACGCTCAGCTTCCGGTGCTGCAATAGTGGCGCTCGCCGATGCGCCAGATGCGCAGGCAGACCAGCATAAAGGCGACGCCGATGAGCGGCGCCAGATGCTGGAAGAGGGGCGTGGAGCCCAGCGGATCGGGCCGGCCCAGGATGGCCATGGCGGGAAAGTAGGTCGCCGCGCCCAGCGGCACGATAAAGGTGAACAGTCGGCGAAACCACTCGCGATAGATGGTCAGCGGGAACTGACCGGCCTCCACGCCGCCGTAGGTGACGGTGTTGATGATCTCGATCGACTCGGTGGTCCAGAAGCACAGGGTGGCCTGCAAGACGAACAGCCCCACAAATAGGCACGCTCCCCCGCCGATGGCCAGGATCAGCACCGCCACCCGCGCCGGGGTCCATGTCACCGTCAGGGTAGTGGATGCCCATAGCAGGATGAACAACCCTTGGGAAAAGCGCCCCAAGCGCATCAGGTCGAGTTCGCGGCCGGCCATCTGCAGGGCGGTGCTCCGTGGGCGCAACAGCAGACGGTCGAACTCGCCACTGCGCACCAGGCGGGAAAAGGTGTCGAACCCGCGGCCGAACGCCTCGGCCAGGGCAAAGGCCACATTGACCATGCCGTAGAGTAGCGCGACCTCGGCCAGTTGCCAGTCGCGCAGCGCGCCAAAGCGGTCGAACAGCACCAGCACGCCAAGGAACTCGATGGCCGTGGAGAGGAAATGCCCCACGGTGAGCATGATGAACGAGGCGCGGTACTGCATCTGGCTGCGCAGCGATACGCTCATGTAGCGCAGATAAAGCCGCCATCCCACCATCGCCCGGCGCCTCCTCAGCCGCCCTGCACGACGACGCGGCGCAGCCCACGGGCCAGCGCCCAACGCCCGATGAGCACCAGGATGACGGTCCAGGCCAACTGATGGCCCAGCGCCAGCAGCGCCTCGTGGGGGGCGATGTGGCCGATATAGAGCCGAAAGGGGGTGTCCATCAGCCCGCGAAAGGGCAGCCAGGCCAGGATAGTCTGCGCCCAGTCGGGAAAGAGGGGCAGGGGCACGATGGCGCCGGAAAAGACCATGGCCAACGTGGCCAGCATCCGCGAGATGCCCTCGCCGGAGAGGGTCCAAAAGAGGGAGATGCTCATCAGCGTGGCCAGCGCCGCGCTCAGCAGCAGCGCCCCGACCACGCCCAGCGCCCACGCCAGCGCGGCGGCGAGGGAGGCCGGCGCTTGCAGCCCGAAAAAGAGGCCCGCGACCACGAACATGGGCACGCAACGCAGCAGGATGGGCGCGGCCCTCCCGGCCAGGCTGCGCGCATACCACAGGCCATAGAGATCGATGGGCCGCACCAGCTCATAGGCCACGGTGCCGTCGCGGATCATCCCCTGGATATCGGCGTCGAGCCGCCAGGGGAGCAGCAACAGCAAGGCCTGGATCAGCCAGAGGTAGGTTACGGTGTCGGCCAGCGAGATGGGCGGCGTCGCGGTCGTCGAGTGGTAAAAGGCGGTAAAGATCATCACCCGCATCAGCCCCCAAAAGATCTGGGTGCCCAGGCCGGCCAGGGCCGCGGCGCGATATTGCAGCAACAGGCGAAAGCGGGCCTTGAGCACCGCCAGGTAGCTGTTCATCCCGGCGGGCCGGGCGCGCAGCGTCCGCGCATCTCTGACGATGGGTACCATCTCAGTCCGCCACCTCGGCATAGACGCGGGCCACGATCTCTTCGATGGGCGGATGCTCCACATACAGGTCGCGGATAGCGTGGTTGGCGGTGATCCGCGCGATGACCTGCGCCGTCGAGATCCGCGTGGGATCAAAGCGCAGCCGCACCCTGGGACCCTCGCGGCCC
>SKLG01000513.1 GCA_007123335.1 Anaerolineae bacterium
ATCGTCCACACGAACGCCCAGGATACGCAGCGATGTCGGGGCCGTCATCCCCGCCCTACCTCCTCCAGCGTAGCCAGCACAATGCGCGCACATGCCTCCCAGGAAAAGCGGGTCACTTGCTTTCTTCCGCGCCGTACCAACTCTTGGCGCAACTCTGGCTCCCGCAGGATGCGCGCCATGGCTTGCGACAGGCTCTCTTGATCATGCGGGTCGATCAGCAGGGCGGCGTCGCCGGCCACCTCGGGCAACGACGATACCCGAGAGCAAATCACCGGTACTTCACAGGCCATGGCCTCCAGAACAGGCAAGCCGAATCCCTCGTAAAGGCTGGGCAGCACAAAGGCCAGCGCACCGCTGAGCAAGGCGGGCAGATCTTCATCGGGCACGAATCCCGGGAGCACCACGCGATCCCGCAGCAACGGCTGGGAAGCCTCGGCCAAGATCTCATCGTATAACCAGCCCCGCCGGCCGACCAGCACCAGGCGCACGTCGTCCTCTAGCATACCCCGTTTTACCAGGGATGCAAAGGCTCGCAACAAAAGCATGAGGTTCTTGCGCGGGTGCAGGCTGCCTATATAGAGAAAATAGCGCGGGCCCGTGCCATAGCGAGTCTGCATCTGATGCAGCGTCGCTGCGTCAGTGACCGGCCCAAACCCCGGTCTGCCCGCCGGATAGGCGAGTACCAGCTTTTCCTCTGCCGCCCCGTAGCATTCAACGAGATCGCGCTGGGTGGCCATCGAGTCCACGATCACGCGGGCAGCAACCCGAACATTCATCCGCGTGGTCAGATCGAGGTAGATGCGCGAGAGGATGGTATGCGCCTGGGGATAGTGTAAATAGCCCAGGTCATGGACAGTGACTACCGAACGGCAGGTGCCGGAGGCCACGCCGTATGTCCAGGGCAGCACGTGGGCTGGCACAAAGAGCACATCCGGGGGACGGCGCCATGTTTCCCAGGCCAGTCGCCCGTGGGTCCACAATCGAGGGAAGGGCATCACCCGCCACTCAAAGTGCTCCTGTGGCTCGAACAGGTCGGCGGCGGGTGCGTCGCGCGTATAGAGCCGCCATCGATGCCCAGTCCCGATGCCCAGTAGCGCCCGAATCAGATATAGGGAGTAATTCTCAGTGCCCGTGCGTTGCGTCGCGACGGCGCGGCTGGCGTCAATCCCAATGAGCATGCTACTCGCGCTGCACCAGGAACTGGATCAGCAGGCCGACGCCGATGACGATGAGGATCACAGGCCAAAAGGAGAGCAGACGCTGCCCCAGGTCAGGATCGATGCGTTCAAAGGTAAAGGCCAGTCCTAGTATGCCGACGACGGCTGCCACGCCGGCCAGGACCAGATTGGACACCTTGCGTACATCGACGAGCCAAGAGGCCAGCCAGCCCACGGCGCCGATCAGCACAAACACCGGCCACAGATGGCGCAGATCGCCCCATTCGCCAGCCCCCAAGGTGATGTAGAGGAAAAAGCCACTGGCCAGCAGCGCCACGACGCCGAACCATACCGCGTCTTCATCGCGCTGGCCGCGCAAGCCTGAAACCAGGGAGATGGCGCCCACGCCGATGCCCAGGATGGGCCAGAGGCGCTCCATGCGCGCCCATTCATAACCCATCGCCCCCAATCCCAGCCAGATGCCGACCAGGATCAGGAGCACGCCCCACATGATCTGGTTGCTTCGCTGCTTTTCGTTCATGGTTCCTCCCTGGTAGTTAGCGAACCGTCGTCGGAATGACCCGTTGCGCTCCGGCGGTGAGCAACGCCGCCGCGATACGCTCCCTGACATACGCATCGCTGCCGGTTTCCCCCACCAACGCCAGGATGCAGCCGCCCATGCCCCCGCCCGAGAGCTTGGCGCCCAGAGCGCCGGCATTGCGCGCGGCATCGATGAGATGCTCCAGCTCGGGCGTAGATACTCCCAGTTCTCTCAGGAGTTGCTGGTTGCGATTCATCAACACTCCCAATCCGGGTACATCGCCCTCGGTGATGGCGTTGTACCCGGCATCGACGGCTGCACCAACGGCATCAAAGAGCTGCTCGTAGCGCGCTCGATTCCCTTCCCAACGGCGGCGCACCTCGGCTATGGCGTCCCTCGTCCGCGAGGGCACGCCGCTGTCGGCGATGATCAGGTCAAAGGGACGTCCCACCCAGAACACCCGCCGCTCTCGATCCCGCACAAAGTAGACCGGCTTTTCAAAGGCGACGACGGTGTTGTCGATGCCGCTGGGGGTGCCGTGAAAGATGAGCTCGGTGCGATAGACTAGATCCGAGATATCCTGCGCGCTGGGGTAGTGGTTGAGATGCTGGCTCACAGCGCGAACCATGGCGGTGGCCACAGCGGTGCCGCTGCCCATGCCTCGGGCGATGGGGATGTCAGAGCGTACCGTGATGACCATGGGCGGCGAATCTTCTTCGCCGAGATGGGTCAGCACATTGCGGATCGTGGTTTGCAGGGGGGCGCCGTGCTCCTCTGCGTCGGAGTCGTCGAGACGGTACCGGCGATCGAGATCGGCGGCGATAATCACGATCCCCTCATCGGAGGATCCTGCCTCTACATCGGCGTGTGCGCGCACCGCACTCACCGGCACTGCAATAGCGGGACGACCATGCACGACGGCATGCTCCCCCAACAAGATGATCTTGCCCGCTGCCGAGGTGGAGGTCATGGAGCGCTATCCTTGTCGCGTGTGTGGTGTGGTCAACTGGCCTGCGGCGTTCGTCGCCGTGGAGCACAACCTTTTCCGGCAGTCCAACCCTTTCATTGTAGATCCATTCTGCTTGAAGGACAAGATGGAAGGTATAGGATTCATCAGGAGAACGCGTGCTAAACCATTTCTATGCCCTCTGCTGCCAACGCATCGTGTACTGCCAGTAGGAGGTCGCTGGTCATCTCTACCATGCGTAGTGGATCGCTCAGCCATGCGGTAAGCTGATAGGCATAGCGGTTCTTGCCGGAAGGGAGCTTGCCAAAAGCGCTATAGTAGACGCGAGGCGCGGGGTTGAACAACACGGTGGGATGCTCTCTTACCGTCTCCAAAATCCGTTTGCGCACAAACTGCGGCTCACCATCAAAAGCCACCGTTATCGGAATCTGCAGGCGCACGCCCTCGCTGGTCTTGGAATAGTTGCGGATGGCGCTGGTAATAAAGCTCTGGTTTGGCATCACCACCGCTACATTGTCGGCGGTGCGCATGGTCGTGGCGCGGATGCTCAGATCTTCGACGACGCCGATCTCCCCTGCTACGCTGATTACATCGCCGGGGCGTAGCGATTGGTCAAAGAGCAGTATCAATCCGCTCACCAGGTTGGCGAACACCTGCTGTGAGCCAAAGCCGATGGCTACCGTGAGGCCGCCGCTGATAAACGCGATGGTCGAGGTATCGAATCCGAGAGCACCTAGAGCAAACGATATGCCCAGGATGATGACAATGTAGCGCGCGACGGTCAGTA
>SKLG01000575.1 GCA_007123335.1 Anaerolineae bacterium
AGCGTGGTGGCGACGCCGGCAGCCTCTGCCAGTCCCACGGCGCCGTTCATGTCGCTGACGGCAACTTGGAGACTGCGCCCCCAAATGCCCTCGCTGTTCGCCTCTATTTGCAGGCTCGGGGCGCCGTTCGCCGGCCTGGGGGCGTCGGCCACCCCGCTGATAAAGACCTGACAACCGGCCCGGGTATAGCGCAAGTTGAGCGGCGCATCCAGTGTGATGCTGTTGGTCGCGCTGTTATAGGCGGTGACCTGCTGGGTTTGGCTTTGGTCGCTCCCGGCAATGGTCTCCTCAAAGGTCAGGTTGGTGCCCACCGCGATACCGCGCAGCGACGCCAGCCGCATCGTGTTGCGGCTCGCCAGCTCGCTGGCCGTGTCCTCCATGAGGCGGGTCACGAACCCATCGTTGAGCGTCAACGACGCGTTGGCCGCGTTGGGGCCTACCACGCGCTTGATGTATACGCGCTGACCGCCGTTGTTGAAAAAGCCTTCGACGGCGTAAGCCAGAAAGCGGCTGTCGCCCCAGTCCTCCTGGTTCAAGTACCCGCCGTAGGTGCGCGTAAAGTCGGCAAAGCTGGTCACCAGCCTTGGCAACCCTCTCGTCGGCCCTTTGGCGGCGACCCCCACAAAGCCGGCGGTGCTGGTGCTGACGCCCTCGATGGTCTGTGGCGCGGGTTGCTCCTCGATGTAGACGCCAGGATGTAAATACTCAGGCATCGGACTGTCCTCCTGTCAAAGCCACTAGTCGGTTATGCTGATCATAGCGGTCTCTGAATCGCCCCAATTATCCTCTCACTTATCACGATGGCTTGAGCAAAATGGTGACCCGGTTGACAGGCCGGGTGTAATCTACCTCATAGGTCATGATCGTATTCTCAAAGGAAGCTGCCGAGATCCTGAGCTGGAGCGACAACACGATTGGCAAGGGATCAACAAAGGCAAAAAAGCCTTCGGAGCCGGTCGTCGTGGATGACTCTCCAGGGGGGTTCTGCTGTACTGTGGCGTTGGCCACACCAGCATCAGGGTCTGTGGATACCACCACGCGCCCCTCGAGGCGCACGCTCTCGCGATCCAGAGTAAGGCTGATGCCGGTTCGGGGCAGTCCACCGGCGGTAAATAGCCGAACACTCAAATCCTGGATGCCCGGCGTAGGCACCGGCACGACCACTTCCGCGGGCTGGTCCGCAACGGGGCCCACGTCGAAATCGAACCCATCCGACGTGTACCTCGGCGCGCTGGCCTCGACGCGTAGGTGATAGGCCCGCTCTGCCAGCCCTGGGAACGCCTTCTCTGGCGTAGCATGAAAGGCAAAATGGCCATCGGCCAGGACGGTTCCCCTCAGCGGATACTCGTCTCCCGTATCGCGATCGAGGAGACGAACCGTGATTCGACCGAGCGGCGCTGCACCGGTCAAGCCATCCTGGACACGGCCAGAAATGATGGCCTGCCGCGCCAATGTGCCGCTTCGGACGGTCTTTGGTAAGGTCATGATCATGGTTGGGACACAATCTGGTGGGTGTCGAGCAGGCGCTCCACCACAGGTTGTTCATCCTGCGGTGTGCGGGCGCTGTCGATGGAGACCACCTGAACCAGATAGCAGACGGAAAGACGATAGGTCTCGCTGAACGCATTCCAGACGCGGGTGAGCTCTTCCAGGGACACAGGATTGATCGTGACCCGGACTTCGGGGGGCTCTGGGCGCAACCAGGAATCCAGAAAATTGGCTCGAATGATCGAATTGGCGGCTAGTACCTGTAAACAGCGCCCCAAGATAACCAGGTTATCCTCAGGGGCTTGACTGATCGGGGTGAGCAAATAGTACAGGTTCAGGCTCAATGGCGGATGCTGCTGGCGACCGGGGCCGGCCGGAATCATCGGACGGTTGTTGAGATGGGCGTTGGGCGTGACCTGATACAGGTAGAGCGACAGCCGGGCCTGATCGGCGTTGGGCGCCGAGTTGTCGGCGATCCTGGGCGGCGAGTCCAGGGAGATGCTATTCTCCGAGGCGAATTGGCTCGCCACCGAATCGTTGCCGCTCAAGCTCTCAAAGAGAAGCCTGCGCAGGTAAAGACTGATGTCCTGCAGAACGCGATAATCGCTCATTCTTGGTTTCCGGTGCGATCCGGCGGAGCCGAGTCTGTATGGCGATGCCGCAAGGGAAGACACAAGTACTTGAGCATCTTGACTCGGACCCCAAGCTTTTCTAGATATGGCGCGACAAAGAGTACAATGTCATCCAGGTCCTGTACATATCGCCTGGAATGGCTAGGCACATGGGTGATGTGGCCTCGCCACTTGACCTGTCCGGCCTCCTCGGCGGTCTCCTCGACCCAAATCTTGAGAACGAATGACTGCGGCTCTTGCTCTGCCAATTCCGCGACCTTTGACCTCCGTCAGGTTGGGTAGTAGTATGGACTCTGCCCTTGACCTCATCTACCATTATAAAAGTCGAATGACTTCTAGGCGTCTATTGGTCGTCTTGTGCCGCGTCTGAGAGGGATGCACGGACGGTGATGCGCCAAGAGATTTATGAGGAGCACAGCCGATGACCGAGCCCATCACCACGATGATCACCCACGGGCACCTGTTCACCATGCGAGGCCCAGGCGTGGGCTATATCGCCGACGGAGCAGTGGCGATCCGGGGATCGCGCATCGTCGCCGTGGGCCCCACCGCCGAGCTGAGCGCCCGTTTCCACGCCGACGAGACCATCGACGCCGGCGACTGCGCCGTGCTGCCGGGCCTGGTGGACGCCCATATGCACACCACGCTGTCGATCCTGCGCGGCGTGGCCCAGGACGTCAGGCACTGGATGCAAAAGGGTCTCTCCCCCTTTACGCGGCACATCCCCGCCGAGGCGCAGGCGGTGGCCACCCAGCTCAACGCGGTGGAGGCGCTCAAGGCCGGGACGACCACCCACGGCGACTATGGCCGGCCCTATCCGGGCTGGGGCGAGTGCTATGCGGCGCTGGGCGTGCGCGCTCGCCTGGCGCCGATGCACAACGCCCTGCCGCCCCGCGATATGAGCACCTGGAAGGTGGGCGATCTCTACACCTTTGATCTGGACGTGGGGCAGCGGCTCATGGACGCGGCGGTGGCGTTCGCCCGCGATTGGGACGGCGCGGCGGAGGGGCGCATCACCACCATGCTCGGCGTCCACGCCCCCGACATGATGCCCGTGGAGATGCTCCGCGCGTCCAAAGAGATCGCCCAGCGCGAAGGGTGGATGTTGCACACCCACCTCGCCCAGGGCGACCGCGAGACCGAGCAGATCGTCAAACGCTATGGCCAACGGCCGGTGGCCTTTATGGCCGAGCTGGGCTATCTGGACGATCAACTGCTGGCCATCCACCTGACCGACGCCACCGATGCCGAAGCGGAGCAGATCGCCAGAAGCGGGGCGCGCATGGTGCTGTGCTCCGGCAGCATCGGCATCATCGACGGCATCGTGCCCC